>JAGGVB010000179.1 GCA_021158245.1 bacterium
ATTAAATAAAAAGGATTGATTTTTATGAAAATAAGAGCTATATTACTAATTGTTTTATTACTTGGCACAGTTTCCCCGCATATACTGATATCTCAGCCTGCGGCAAATCCTGCAGGAACCGCTGGTGCAGGAAACTGGACAGTAGTAATGTCAGGTGCATATACGAACCAGCAGCTTGATAATCTGAAGGCAGTCTCAAAACGGCTGATTTTCAGGAGCTCATGGGGCGCTGCAAAATGGTTTGATTTTTATCTGACAGGCGGGTTTGTGCAGCTTGGAATGAATAGAGATACTGTCGGGATAAATGATTACAAGGATAAAAAGTACAGATTCGCTTTGGGAGGAGGCTTTCGTATTTCTCTCCTCTCAATAAAAAAGAGAGGGTTCGGAATATGGGCAGGCGGCCAGTTTCTGAGGTTTAAGTCCATGGGAAGTTTTATTGAACCTCTTGAAAATTTTGACCGGGAATATGCCCTTACTTATAATTGGAAAGAATTTGAAGGATATGCTGCAGGAGGCGTATCTGCCGGAGTATTTACATTCTATGCAGGCGTCAGTTTATGGGCTCTTGACAGGTCGGATATAAAAAAACAGTATCTGACAAGCGCAAACAGCAGTACGTTTATAGGCGAGGAAAAGGGAGAATATAAGAGCGGCATGCTTGCAGGCGGTACTCTCGGAGTGGAATTCCCTCTTCCTGGAAGATTTGTAATGAATATTGAAGGCCGTTATTTCAAAAACGATAATTTTCAAATAATGGTCGGGATCGGGCAGACAGGTACTCCTTCATGGAATATGATGCCGAATGATGAATAACAGGGCGGAATTGTGGCTTTAAAAAAGGGTGAAAAAAGACTTCTCGGGCTGCTTGGCGTGGTCCTTATAATCTTCCTGCTTGACAGATTTGTTCTCGGCGGTGATAAAAAAGCAAAAACTGCTGTTCCTCCGAAAGAGGCAGTGAAGGGCGCTGTCAATGTTCCAGGAGTAAATGCTGCTGTTCCGAAAAAAGCAGCAGAAGGGAACAGTGCAAGAGTGATTTTTAAGGGTTGGAAAAAGGATCCTTTTGCATATTCCTATGCCAATGAATTGAAAAAGAAAGATACAAGAGGAAGGCCCGGTGTTGTAAACAGAAGCACTCAGCCGAATCAGCAAGTGCAGAAAACTCAGCAGCCTGCTGTAAAGAAGGAAGAGAAAAAGGGGCCTGTTTTAAACGGAATTTTATGGAAAGACGGAAAAGGGTTTGCATTAATAGACGGTATTATTATGGAAGAAGGGGAAGAGAGAGAAGGTCTTGAGGTACTTAAAATAAGAGGAAGTAAAGTGATTTGCAGAAAAGGAAATCGTACATTCACCTTAGAGTGGAGAGAATCACAATGAAAAAACCGAAGAGATCTTTTCTCTGGGTAATAATAAGTACATTTTTATTATCAGCAGCTGGCCTTATGGCCCAGCCGGAGCTAAAGAACGTCCAGAAGGGCGGTAAAGATAAACGGGCATGGATTGTGCTGGAGTATACGGAAAATACAAGGATTAATGGCGTATCTCATCCTGACAGGAACAGCCTGTGCGTTTATCTGTACGGATCAGCCGGGAAATATAAAGGACAGTCTATAAAGATTCACGGAGGAAGATATCTCTCTGTAAAACAGGTGAGTGAGAAACCGCCTTATACAAAGATTACACTGAATTTTGAGGACTCCGGTTCTGTTGTTGTGGTAGAACGGCAAAATAATGTAATCCTTTCATTTGGTGACAACAGGCTGCTTCAGGAGGCTATGAATCTTCCTGTTAAATTACCCAAAGGGCATTCAGACGCATATTTAAAGGATGTTGCAAGGGATTCTGTGAATAATCAGGAAAAATTGGTGCTGGGTTTTAACGGGAAATATTTCTGGAATGGTTTTATTTTGAATAAAGACAGAAGCTTTTCTATTTTAATTTCAGGCGCATCAATTTTTACGGCAAGTGATTTCTTTACCTATCCCGAAGGAAATGTTTCAAATGTAAGCCTGATTCCCGGGCCGGACGGAAACAAATCTTTCAGAGCAGACGTGAAATTGAAAAATGATATGCCGTTTGCAGCTACTGCAAGTAACGGGAATATTATAATTACGACCAGACTGGGAAAAAATACAGCATACAGCAGCAATAGCAAGTCAGAACAGGCTGATGCAAGCTCTTCATTACAATTCGGAGAAGAGAGTGAATCTTCACCTGTTCCTTCTGATTTGATCAAGGCCGAAGCAGTTCCCGTATCAGTACCAACAGCAAACAATATTAATGAAACGACTGGATTCCCGAATCAAAAGAACGCTGCAGATTCCATATATGACAGGAAAAAGAATTTAACTTCAGCAAAGAGAAGTAAAGTACAGGATTCAATAATTCCCTGGAATTCGATTGTAAGTTTCAAATTCAATGAAACCCCGATTAAAGATGCTTTGAGAACCGTTGCAAGAGCAAACGGGATAAACATGGTAATAGGCGAGGGCATTAAAGGCAATGTAACAATGGACCTGACAAATGTTACATTAAGGCAGGCTCTTAATAAAATAGTCCATACTCATGATTGTGATTATCTCGTAGACAGGGGTATTATAACAATTAAGTCAACAAATGTTGCATATTCCGGCGGAAGAATTACAAAAATTTACAATTTAAGATATGCAGACGCAAATAATATACTGCCCATTGTAAAGCAGATGGTATCTGCCGATTCATTGGTACATGTTTTTCACAGAGAATTTTTATTTTTTGACGAAGCAGGCAAGAACCGTATGAAAAAGAATCCTTTTGCAGTTCAGGGCATAAGGCGTTCAAGTATGTTTGTTGTTACAGACAGGCCGGAAGTGATACAGCAGATTGACAATGTAATTGCTCAGCTTGATAAAGAACCAACTCAATTTGTTATCAGAGCAAAGCTTATTGAGGCAGCGCCTAATACTAACGAAAAACTTGGTATAAACTGGGATAAAACCCTTACTACTGCTTTGCAGTGGCAGGAACTGCTTCCGGGCGGAGATACGCAAAATTATTCTGCTCTTAAAACAGATGTCAACAGTAACGAACCATGGAAGATGGGGCATTTGTCTGCCAGCCAGTATAAAGCTGTTCTGGATTTTTTGAGAGAAAAAACAGATTCAAAAATTATATCAAATCCTTCAGTTATTGCAATGGATAATGAAGAATCCGTAATGAGTGCAGGCCAGACAGTTCCTGTGCCCAAAATTCAGAGGGGAATGGGTGGCCAGGGCGATATGGTAACATTTGATTATAAAGAAGTGAATATCCAATTAAATGTCACTCCGCATCTTTCGGAAAACCAATTGATCTCCATGTATGTCAATCCTGTAATTGAGGAGATAACAGGCTGGGTTGAAATGGGTCAAAACAGAGCTCCTATAACAAGTAAAAGAACTGTTAATTCCATTGTATCTGTCAGAAACGGTGAGACTGTAGTCATAGGAGGGCTGATTAAGAATCAGAAAGAGAGAACAGTTTCAAAAGTATGGCTTCTCGGAAGCATACCACTTATCGGGAATTTATTCCGGCATGAAATTTATACAGATAAAAGAACTGAACTGCTTATATTTATTACACCCGAGATTGTAAGGACCAGGAAACTATGATTGGATTGGAACAGATTCATCAGCTTCTTCAGCATGCAGTTAAGAGTAACTCTTCAGACATTCATTTAAGCAACGGATATCCTCCGATCGTACGTATAAATGGAAAGCTGCAGCCTATAAAGGGACGTGTACTGACAAAACAGGATATGGAAGACATAATAGTCCAGCTTTTAAACGATGTTCAGATGGATCGTTTCAAAAAAGACCTTGAACTGGATTTCGGGTACTCGGTAAGTAATGTTGCTCATTTCAGAGCAAATGTTTTTACAAAATTAGGCGGATACGGGCTTGCTTTCAGAATTATTCCTGACAAGATACGTACAATTGAAGAGCTTGGCCTGCCAAAGGGAATATCAAATCTTGCAAGAGAGAGAGAGGGGCTTATACTTGTTACCGGGCCGACAGGCCATGGTAAGTCAACTACTCTTGCTTCTATGATAGATATGATGAACAAGGAGCAAAACTGGCATATAATTACCATTGAAGATCCTATTGAATATACTCATACACCGAGAAATTGCCTGATTCAGCAGAGAGAACTGGGCCAGCATACAAAAACATTTTCCATGGCATTAAGAAGCGCGCTTCGTGAAGACCCTGACGTTATTCTTGTGGGAGAAATGCGTGATCTTGAAACAATATCACTTGCCCTTACTGCTGCGGAGACAGGCCATCTTGTGCTTTCCACTCTTCATACAAGAACTGCACCGGATACTATTAACAGAATAATTGATGTTTTCCCTGCCGAACAGCAAAAGCAGATTCTAGCCCAGATATCAAGCTCTCTTCTCGGTATTATTTCTCAAAGGCTTCTAATTAATGCTTCCGGTACAGGCCGGATCGCTGCTGCTGAGGTTCTTATCGCAAATAATGCTATACGGAATCTTATAAGAGAGAGGAAAGTGCATCAAATAAGATCCATTATGCAGTCCAGTACTACTCCGAACATGCAGACTCTTGATGATAATTTAATAATGCTTATGCAGGCAGGCAGAATATCAAGAGAAACAGCGGCAAAATATGCAATTGAGGCCGAACGATTTGAGCAGGACGCAATGGCGACGCTGAAAAAATAGCGGGTGATGTGTCTTTTTGACGCATTTCTTTGTGAATTGTTCCATTCTATTATTAAATCAAAATAAATTTGATAAATATTGGTACTTATTTAAGGTGGTGGATACTAACCCATTAAAAGACAATAAGTTAACTCTGGTTAGTGCAATTATAAGTTTACAATTTTTGCCTTGGAAAATTTATGGTATGGCTTTTGCTGTGTAAAAGCAGTGATAATAGTTGATTTTTAAGATAATTATTTATATAATACAGTAATTTAGATACAATAAACTTGCAAGGAGGTTATTACGATGAGAAAGGGTTTTAATACCCGGCTTCCGGTTTTCGTCTTTATTTTGTTAATTCTTCCTGTTACATCTATATTTGCAAAATTTTGGGTCAACATCAAAAACATTAACACAGGTGAGCCTATTACAAAATCACCATACATTGTTTCTCTAAAGACATATCAAATAGAAGGCCTTGAATTTACTGCCCATTTTGAGAATGAATCTTCTGATAAAACTATAACCTGCTGGCTAAGAAGAAAACCCGGATCTGAGCCGATACCGGATTATGTTGACGGCTGGAATGATTTTGAAGTTAATTTAAAACCGGGGCAGGATACAGTCTTTACAAATGTAATTTTCATAAGGCCTTCGGAAGCAGGTGCAGATAATTTTGTTCTTGAGATTGCACGCAGGCTTGGATTGAACCCCAGAGATCCAATATCTGCCAACAGAGAGGAAATAATTGTACGAACTATTAATTCCTCTCTTGAGCATCCAGTAATTCTTTCAGAACCGTCTTATACGAGAGGTACAAGGAATAGTGTGAAGTGGATACCTGTTGAAGGCAGCAGGATGCAGGAAGTTTACTATTTTGATGATGCTGACAGAAAGAATTTGAGAAAAGCGGTTAAGGGGCTTTACAAAGCATTGCTTTCCGATACATTAACTGAAACGTTCAATAATCTTAAAAACGGACATAAATACGGGTTTTTTGCAAAAGCAGTTTATGAAACTGAGAATGGAGAGGAAGCTTATTATTCAGATATAGTATACTCTGTTCAGGATAATACACCTCCAGAAACAATTATAGAACCCCAGGCGATAATGCGGTATGGAAAGGTTGTTGTTTCATGGAACCTGATCCATGATGAACTAAGCGGAGTCGGATCATACCGAATATACAGAACTGCAGATTCTGGCATAGAAAAACGTTTGGCTGAAATTAACGCAGAGTGGCTAAGCAGCGGCCAGTGGATTGATACTTCTGCTGTTGGCGGGCACTATTATGCATATAGAATTCGTGCGGTTGATAAAGTCGGAAATGAGGGCAGCGGAGACATTTCTAACGATATATTCGTGGAGGGTTCGGAAGATATTGTAATTGATTATGATACTACTGATGTAACAAAAGATAACAGAAATGGTGATTTTATTTATGGCACGGTTGATACTATCTGGGTAAGGCTTGATAACAGAGAAAAATTCATCCGATTTGAATCAGTACGCGACAGCTCCGGCTATTTTTCAAATCCGCCTTCAAGTAGTATGAGATATTATGATTCGGGATGGATAGAACCTGATAGCCTCAGGCAGCGGGGATGGTTAAGTACAACAAATTATGATTCGGTATTTTTTGTATTTGATTATTCAAGAAGCAAAAATGTGCAGGCAAATGATCAGGGGGGATTAGAAACGCCTTTACCTGAAACGGTTGAAATAATAGATAAAAATTTAGTAAACGGCCATAAGTATATTCGAAGGTTTTTGCGCAAGTATTATTCAACAGTGCATACTGAAGATGCGGGAAGTATTATACCTGATTGTTTCCCGCCGGAAGACATACATAATCTTAAGGCCAATTCTGTTATGCAGGATGCAGCGGCGAGTGACCCTGCGCAGGGCTTTTCATCGTATTTAATGTATCTTTCATGGGAAAAAGCTTCAGACGATGCTTCAGGGTTAAAAAGATATCATATCTATAGAAAAATCGGCTCTGATGGTAAGTTTGATGAACTGCCTCTGCCGGATGATTTCATAAATGTGAGTTATGTTGATACTCTCAGCCGTTTGGTTCTTAATGATATATCAAATCCAATGGTTTCATACAGAGTAGTTGCAGAAGATGCTGTCGGTAATGAAAGAAATATTGATTCTACCGAATGGGAAGCAGTTGAAAGAATACCCGGTAAACCTGTTCTGGTGTTTACAACAACAGAGTATTCGGATATATATCCCTCTGATCCGTTGCAGGCAGACACAGTATTTACTCATGAAAAGTGTGTAGAATTAAGCATCAGAAATTTTGATACATCAGGCATTGTCTCCTGGACAGCTCTTGTTAACGGACAGCAGACAGACCCGTATGATGTTATTAATAATAATATTATTATTGTAAAGCTGCCTGACGATGAAGTATCAAACATTAAGGTGCGGGGCGTATACACAGGCAAAATATCCAGTGTATGGTCTACTGAAAAAGTAGTTATAAGAGCTCTTACTATTGCTCCGAAAGATGTCACTGTTCGTACTGATACAAATTCGTGGGACGGAGATATTTATATGCAGTGGAAGAAGCCGTGCATAGCAGCTCAGAAATATCTTATACTTCGAAAAACAGCGCAGTCCGGCTGGTCTTTGACGGGCTCGGTTTTAACAGCAACTGATACAATAAAGTGGGTTGATAGATACGCAAGTAATGAATTAACAGAAGAAAACGGCGATATTCTTGTTGCATACAGAGATTATGAATACAAAGTAAAGATGGTTAACATAATGGGTGATACAAGTATTGCTGTTTTAGGAAACATTGAGTACTGCAACAAACCTCCTGAAATCAGCAGCAACGAAACACCAAAGATAGAAAACGGCAATTATGTACTGTCAATTCATTGGGATAGAGTTTCCCCAAGTGATGCATCCGAAGGATATACCACTGTTGTAAGAATCTATGCAGACAGCCTTGAAGGCCCCTATGAAGAAGAGATTGTTGTTGACACAACAGCTTTTTACTGCAGAACTGCTGTAATGAACACAAACTATATATTCAGAATTAAGGAGATACCGAACAAACCGGTAGGCAAGGAAAGTGCATGGTCTAAGCCTTACATTGTGCCGGGGCTGGTTCACCTTCCATTGGAGGTTATTCCACAACCGGAAGGTTGCATTTATGTTAACTGGAACGCACCTGATCTTATAAAGAAGTATAAAATTGAAAGATATATTGTTTTAAGAAACAATGATGCAATTACATACATAAACAAAACAGCAACATCATTTATGGATTCGGCAAAGTTTTTAATACACAGCCTGCCATATACTTACAAGGTTGAAGCTCTTAACAGGTTGGGGCAGGTCGTTGCTGTAGGCGTGAAGTCAGATACCAGTGATACAGGATCTGTTTATATCCCTGAGATTTCAGAAAATATGCAGAAATATTTTAAAAGTGATTCTGTTAATGTTTCCTGGAATTGGAAAGACAGGTATGGTAAGCCTGTTTCAGGTACAACACGCGGTGCCGAAACCTGTATGATACAGGTTAGTGTAAGCAGATATTTCTCAGGCAACCGGAATGAAACTTCCACTATAGGCCCGTTTTCTGTAAATCCTGGCCTTACATCCAGAAAAGTAAAGATTCCTGTTCTTGCAAACAGAATAAATAATAAAATTTATTTCAGAATTACTGCTTTTGATAAATTCGGGAATACTGGGAATCCACCGGCTTTATGGTCAACAGATTTTTATAATTTAAAAACAGCAGTATATGATACAGTCCCGCCCTATCCTGTAACAAAGATATCCGTTGATTCTGTCCATGCATATTACGGAGCGTCTGATTCAATTATGGTCAGCCTTTCATGGGATGGAGCAGGAATTCAGACAGCTCCGGCAGATAACTCAATTGCGTGGGATCAGCTTAGAGGTAATGTCGCAGAGTACAGGATAAAACGGATAACTGAAAGCGGTGTTACAGATGCTGGCAGTATTCCGGTTAACAAAAATAGTGTTTTTTACGTTCATAGGGATATCTTATCTAACAGAAATATTAAATGGAGTATTTCTGTGGTTGACAGTGCTGGAAATATAACAGATGGAACAGAGGCTGCCTCACAGGTATTTCTGCCTACTCCGTTTCCACCTGAACCTGTTGATAAGAAAAAATGTACTATTCCTGTAAATACAAACCAGCCTGATACTGCGTACTATTTTGTTGAAATGGCAATGAATCCCGGACATTTTTCAATAGCATACGAATTAAAAGATGAAGATATGATGAACAGGCTGCTTTGCAGAAGCGGATGGATTGATGCCTCTTCGTATGAATGTACCAGCGGATGGGGAGCAATTGAAAATGATACTACCTGGTTCAGGCTTAAAACAGGAGTTAAACAGGGTGACAAATGGTGGGAAAGCGGGTGGTCTGCTGTTTCATTTATCGTTTCAGGACAGAACAGTACCAATAAATCCACTGGTATCGGCGATGTAGCAGAAGTCCCCAAATTTTTCAGAGTCGGGCAGAATTATCCTAATCCGTTTAATAGCGAGACTGTAATACCATTTCAACTTCCGTATGCTGCAAAAGTCAATGTTTCCATTTACAATATTTCAGGATCAATTGTGAAAACTGTTGAAAACAGCATTAAAAATGCCGGATTCCATTCAGCCAGATGGAACGGAATGAGCGATGCGGGAACATCTGTCTCATCAGGAATATACATATGTGTCGTTACAGCGAGCGGGAAAGACGGCAAAACATATCAATCCAGAAAGAAGTTGATGTTTGTAAAATAGATCCTTTTAAAACAGGGAATTATTAACAATGGGAAAAAACAAATTTACTTTACAGTTAACAATAATTTTTGTTATTGCAGTTTTTGCGGCAGGCAGTGCTCAAATTAAGAGAGTTCATGTATTCCAAAATGCTGCAGATTTTGCACCTCAAATTAATTTTGCAAAAGCAGCGGTTGATACAACTCTGCCTGAGCCGAAACTGCATTCTGAACCGGAATATACATGGGGGCTTGAAAATACTGTTTATTGGAACAGTGACAGTATAAAAGCGGTTGTTGCCAAAGTGCAGGCAAAAGTGATCCTGTATGAAGTAGAGGCTCTATACAATGATGTGGAAAAATGGGGTTATGTAGATTCATGGAAGAATTCTGCTACTTTTAATGAACTTCCGGGCGGAGTTGAAATATCCTACCGGATCAGGTATCTTGCTGATAAGGGCAGTGATAATTATGCTTTTAGCAAGTGGTCTCCAGTAGAAACTTCAATTCAGGATGTTTCTCCGCCTTTTATTACTCAATGGACTATTAAGCACCTGCAGAAGAGCGGGGGAATTAACTGGATTATCGGGCAAACCATTGATAACCGGATAATTGCAGCTGATACTGCTCTCGGCAAGGTAATGGAGATTAGTATTCGGGAAATAAGTGAAAGTATTGAGCAGAAAACATCTATAAATATTAAAAAACCGCGGCCAGGGATTGATACGACATTTCAGTATACAATTCTTTCTCCTGCTCATGAACAGCTTTCACTTGTTTTACAGGTGAAGGATCTGGCTGGACAGTTGTCAAAACCTGATACTATTGTCATTTTCTGGTGGCCGTTTGAGGGAGAAGATAAGGATGTGCTTTGCTTTCCCAATCCGTTTAACCCGGAGGTAAATGAAAGGTCCATAATTAAGTGCAGTGTACCTGAAGCTACGGAAGCAAGGATTTATGACCTTTTCGGCAATCTTGTAAGGGTACTAACTAAAACTGCGGATGATTATTTTTTTGAATGGGACGGCAGAAACGGAGAAGGCGATGTTGTATCAAACGGGGGATATGTTTGTGTAATAAGAAATGCATTAAGCAAATATTGCAAGATAGCAGTTATCCGATAAAAAAAACTGGGATTAATTGTCGAGAAAATGATGAATAAAAAAAATATAATTATTGTTTTGACAGTTCTTGCTCTTTTTTCGGCAAGATCATTAAGTGCACAGGGTTACGGAGGCTATCCGGGAGAATTTTTGAGATACGGGATAGGAGGCCGGGCTCTTGGTATGGGTAGAGCGTTTGTGGCTGTAGCGAATGATGCAAGCGGAATTTTATGGAATCCTGCAGGCATTGTCGGAGCTCAGTATTCCGAATTTAATTCTATGTATTCAAATTTATATTATGACAGCCAATTTGCCAATGCAGGCATTATTCTACCCCGTATTTTTAATCTTAAGGATCCTGTAGGCAAATATCTTCTCGGAAAAAACTCTTCTATAGGTTTTGCATGGGTGGGCCTTGCCAGCGCATCATATGAGCAGCGTACGGTAACGGGTGTAAAATTAGGCGATTTTAATATTGGTGAAAATGCTTTCCTGCTGTCATGGGCTCATGAAAATACCGGGTTATGGGGTATTTTCAGATATGGTACAACTATAAAATTTGTAAGCCAGAATTTTTCAGGAATTCAGGAAGAAGTGTATCGGGAGATTCAGTCCCATACAAGAAGCTGGTCAGGAGGGATAGATATCGGCATGACATTCCAGCCTATTCATGCGCCTGTTTTTAAAGTGTTTGCACTGCGTTACCTTCTTCCGCTGCGTTTTGGAATTAATCTTCAGAATATTATTCAGCCTGGTTGGAGAATACATTCCAATGATAGTGACAGGTTTCCGCGGGTACTGCGTATGGGATTAAGCTATCGGTTTATTATGAAAGACTGGATTCCTCGTTCATGGACAGGTGTTAGAAAATTTTTCGAGGGAACTGAAATACTATTTGCATATGATAGAGAATACTATGAGGCTATCCCTGCAGGAAATTACATGGGATTTGAAGGTATGATTCCTATCAAAGATAATAGTTTTGTGTTTTATCCGAGATTCGGGTTTAACAACAGATCTGAAGGGCCCTCATTCGGATTTGGATTGCAGGTTCCTTTTACAAACAAAGCGTCAGTACGAATTGATTATGTCTACGGATCCCATCCGTATCTTCCGGAGGATAATAGATTTTTTATATCCCTTAAATTCGGGAAACAAAAGGGAAGTAAATACTTTAATAACAGAGCAAAACTAGAAAAGGGAAATGACCCGGTTGAGCGCAATAACCTTTTCCGTGTTCTTGCACTTTATCCGAATTCTGATATAGATGCGGCTGTAAGAGACCTCGCTGACAGAGTTGATACCCTGCGTGCAAGAAGATATTATGACTTGACAGGCGGGCTTGGCAGAGCGGAACTTCTGTTCAGGGAGGCAAAAAAACTTCTTGTAAAAGGAGATGGGCACGGAGCAAGGAAGAAGGCAAATGAAGCCGCTGAAGAGTATTTACCAATTTTCAATGAGGAAAATAATACGCTGACAGACAATCAATTAATGGATTTCAGTGAATGCTATATAATCACGGAAAAGATGAATGACGCATTGGGAATTCTTCAGGAAGTGGATAAAGTCAGTTTGAGGCATTATTATCTTGATGGAGTCTGCAGAAAATATAACGGCCAGTGGGACAAGGCCATTGAAGTGTTCCGCAAAGCTGCAAAACAGTTTGAAAGCGAACAGGATCGTAACAGTATGGTAAGGCTTTCCATTCTTGCTTTGGGGGAATCGCTGTTAAAGAAAAAACAGTATGAATCATCATTAAAGGCGCTTGAACTTCTTCAGAAAAAGACTTACATAAATAAACTTTCGCCTGAATATCCCCGTTATCCAATTTATAATGATCTGTACATTGTTGATGAAGCACAGTTTCTTACGGGAGTTTGTTATCTTTCTCTTGGAGATTATGAGCGCGGTGTAACTGAAATTATGAAGACACAGCGATATTATCCAAACCTTGATTATGGAGTTTACGTTGGAATGCACAGCACAGAACTTATTCAGGCTTTAATGGCAAATGACAAAGAGAGGCTGAATTCCATAACCAGCGAATTTACAAATGACTATTTTAAGTATTTGCGGTAGAGCTTGAGATATTTAATTTTATCGGCAGGATAATGAAAGTTTTTGATAAATTATTAACATTATGCATAGTATTTATTCTGATGCAGAACAGCATCGGAGCTGTGGGTGTGCGGGATGGTAAATATGATTTAATTTATCAGGTTTCACCGCCGAAAGGTTTTTCAATAACAAGAGGGAGTGTACAATTTCAATGGAGAACATCTTCATCTTTTAATGCTGACGAGATTGATCGGTTTGTGGTCTCAATTTGGTCAGTCAGGAAGAAATCTGTTCAATTTTTTACTGTTAATCCTGGAGACAGAAAACATTTATTTTCATTAACTGTAGATGAAATTAGACAGATTTGCCCCAGGCATGGCCGGTATTTTTGGAAAGTTACACTTTTTACCAAAAAAGGTAAAAAATTTGATACGAAAGATGGTGATTTTAAAGTAAAAGCATGGACTTTACGGGAAGGAAAGGATGAAGTATACAATAAGCATCTCTATGGAATAGAATTTGCATACTTTGATAGACTTGGTACAGATGAACAGAAAAGGTTCACAAGAACAGTTTTGACAGATTTGCTTTTTAAGAGTTATTCGGAATTAAGATTCGTTTTTCAGCAAAATAATATTTTTGGATTGCCTGTAACTTTATCTGAGAAAGTTAAGATTTTAATGCTGCCCGGGGTAGGATTGGATATTTGCGGAAAGATTAATTTGATAAAAAACAATATTTTCAGCCTGTCCCCTCGTTTTGGTATAAGCGGATCTTGCGCTGCGACATCAGTAGCGGAAACTCAAAGTATATTGTATTTTTATTATGCCGGTTCGGAATTGTCTTTTATGCCAGGAGGGTATCTGACATTAATAGGAGATTATATCCTCAGGTATAATATGCCGTACCAGACAGAAACATTTAAAGTGCTGACTTTTAACGGTTCCGGATATCGTTATGGAATAAGATACTTTTTTTCTCGAAGTGTCATTCCGACCTGGACGATCGGAAAACTGAAAATTGACATGAGAAAGGTTCCGATTGAATTTTTTATCGAAATAATTAGAGATGATTATACAGGAACAGAAATTAAAACAAGAAGAGTTAGTCTCGGATATTATTTTTAGCAAGAGGGTAAGGAGGACAATACAATGAAACATCGCTGGCCATTATCAATGCCATTTGGTATTGCAGCAGCATTATTTTTGCTTTTTCCGGTTATGGCTTTTTCTCAAACGGCTGTAAAAGTTCATATTAACGGGTTAAAACAGGAACTGGAGAAGAACTGGCTTAAAGTCCCAAAGAGCAGTAATTGTACCGTATTTTGGGAGGCATCAGGTGCTCAGTCGGATATTTTAAATAAAGATACATTTGGCAGAATTGACGGATATCGTGTAAAGTGCCTTGTAGAAAATATTGAGCAGCAAAGTGTTACTGCTCAAAAAGATAAAAATTTTGTTACTTTTAACGGATTGGAATTAGGTAAACGCTATTCGTTTGTTGTTGATGCTGTAAACAGCGGCGAAGTTGTAGCTGCATCTGATACAGCGAGGCTCCTTACCGGCCGGGTATATTCTGCTGATGGAAACGGAGGTTCCGGAAAACCATGGTATTATTTGTATTTTCCATTGAGCGGAAGAATACCCATGGCACTTATAGGAAGAGGCTATGTATTTGATACTTCAACAAAAGCAGGGAAAATAGCATTCCACCTGATTTGGAATGCATTCTTGGCAGGAATGATAATATGGGTATTCTTCTGCTGGCGGTTTCTTAGAATGAACAGAGTGTTCCCTCTTCGTAAAAAGCTCTTTTTATTCGGTAAGAGTTATCAAGGCACGTATAAATATGTTTCTCAGGATTTTAAAGAAATAATTACAAAGTGGCACAGGTTAGTTAATCTTGCAAATACTCATGTAAGAGAGGGGATAAAAAACGGAACCCACTCCAGGATAGAAGATATTGAGATGGATAATATTAAATTCTGGAGAGAAAGCGGTTCAAACAGTATAAGGCAGTTGTTAAGAAGAATTGCCGATCCTTCATTGCATTTAACAGACTATCCTGCAGTAAGAATTATAAAAGCGGGCCTGGAAACTCATGAACTTGGCGGATTCCGGTGGGGTGAAGTATCCCGTGAAGTTGACAGAGTTATTGAAAACAGGGCATCCTCGGAAATTGAGCAGTTGAAGAGAAGCAGCCTTATTGACTGGCTCTGGAATCTTGGCACATTAGCTCCTTTGATAGGCCTTTTTGGTACTGCCACAGGAATTTCTCATGCTTTTGCAATGCTGACAATGGTACATGCGGACATATCTCAGAGCGAACTCGTGAGACGCCTTGCAGGAGGTATATTTGAAGCATTATGGACAACCATTTTAGGCCTTTTTGTAGGAATTATGCTTATGCTTCTTTTCTACTATTATCAGAATAAACTAAACTGGCTTTATGCTAAATGGGAAAACATTTACGTAAATATCTCAGAAAGCATGTAATGGTAGTTCTGGAAAGGATTATGTAATGGCTTTTATTAAAAATGATGAGAGAAAAAGCCTGAGTCTTCCCGGAATGATAGATATCATTTTTCTGCTGTTGATTTTTTCTCTCGTGACGCTTTCAACCTCCGAGTCAGGTGTGGAAGCAAAAAAGAGAGGGGAACATACAGATAAGTTTGACCTTCCTCATGTTAATCAGGCAGAAACATATGAAGTAAGTACTGTCTTAAAGACACTGCTTTTTCAGATTGAAAAGGATACATCAGGCGCTAAATATGTTCTTGCATTATGGCCGAATGTCAGAGATTCCCTTACTCTTGATCAAGCGAGGCAAATAGCTGTTAACAATTGGATCGCATCTTCACAGAAAGGCGTAAAACCAAAATTTATGGTAAAAGTGCCTGAAAATTATTTAAAGTTGAGTGAGGCGGATTTTAAAAAAACGGATGTATGTAAGTTAATAAGCAGTTCAATTAGAAAATATCAGGAAGAAAATTTTTTTGAGCCTTCTTTATCAAACAGAATAGAGATCAGAGCAGTTAAGGATACTGAGTTCAGGCTTATCAATTATATAATGTCCGAGAGCGGTAAGTATGGGAAATTAATTCCACGATGTGTATTCAGAACATTAACTGAGGAGAAGTGATCTTTGGCATTTAAAGCAATACAAAATAAGAAAGAAAAAATAGAGCTTATTTCTTTAATTGATGTGCTTTTTATTCTGCTTGTTTTTTTTCTGGTTACAAGTTTTGTAATACGGTTGCCTCTGCAGGAAAGAAATATATCTATTCCGACACCGGAGCAGAAGAGCGGCAGGGCACAGATTGTGATACAGCTTACAGACGGGAATAGTGTTTTCTGGCTTGATGAAAATGCATCTTTTGTAGTAAAAGATATTGAAAACAGAATGGGATATATGTCAAGAGACAAGCTTAACAAGTATATTGTCAATAAGCTAATAAAAGATTTCACTATGCCATGGCCTGAATTTGAGAAAAAACTTAACGGCCTGATTCAAAGGGCGGATCGAAGCCCTGGACATGAATATTTTGTTATGATAAGGTGCCCTGATTATCTGCCGTATATTGATGTTGTAAATATAATTGCAAGATTAAAAACTCAATATAGTAATATAAATTATGGGTGCGTCAGCGGAACAATAGATGACATTAAATCGTGCCGGTCAATCAGGACTGTGACAGAAATTGATAAACGCGGAAGAAGAAGAAAAAATATTCAGATAGATTTTTAATTATTGAAATTTTGCATTTGTTTATAGGTAGTCTATTTATTATAAGACTGGGTTAATATGGGAAAAGGATCTTATATAAGGGATTTTATAATTTTTGTTGTAATTGCAGCTGTGGCTTTTCTTGCAGTCTGGAGAAAATTGCAAATAGATAAAATTCCTTTTGAAAAAGTACTGCTTAATGCTTCAGAGGAATATGAATCAATAAAAATACCTCCCCGTCCGGGCCTTCAGGGAATCACTATTACCGGTGAGGTAATTCAGCCACTTGTTTTTTCGATAATAGGCAAAGCTACGGTAACTGCTCTCGACTGGAACAGGCTTAATTCTCATGCAGTTGTTAAAATTACTGCATGGATTGATGAAAGAGGAAGGTTGTTTATTAATGAGATGCGGTCCGGCGGCCATACGGAAGCAGGCCTTTTAATTCAGGATGCTCTCCAAACATGGATATATACACCCTATAAAACAGGTATTATTAAATTCTTTTTTAATCTACCGTCAAAAGGGAAAAAATTAATCATTGACACAAGCGGATTAAGAAGAAAAGATGATATTCCTCCTGATAAGCCTATTTACGACGGCCATGTATATTTTATAAATGGAGTTAAACCGTCAGAAGTTGGCATAGGAACTTTTCAATGAGAGTTATTATTAGGAAAAAGTTTTGTTAGTACCGATAAAATATGTTGTATGTTTTTAATATTAAAAAAGAGGGCGATCCCATGCGTATAATGCGCAAAGTTTTTATCATTGTATTGATTGGAGCCGGAGTTTTGCTTGGCAGTCAGAATTCAGAGGATAAGGGATTTTACCATTCCGAAGGTCTGGCTCTTTTTAATAAGGGCAATTACATCAGCGCCATCAAGTTATTAAAAAAGAGGGCAGAGCAGTTTGAATCTCAGAGAGGCCTTTCGTATTACTATCTCGGTGAATCATATTACAATCTTGGCCTGATGACTGCAACGCATAGTGAAGCGGTCGGTAATTTCCAGCAGGCATTAAATTATTTTTCAAAAACAAATAAACAGGCTGATATTAAAGCACGTTATCCTGAATTGGGGGACCAGGCTGCCTATAAGAAGGCGTGGTCTGTTTTCAGAATTGCTGAGTTCCAATCAGATCCGAGAAAAAAACTTAATGAAGCAAAAAATGCATTTCTCGATGCTGCTGATAAATCCAGTGATTCATTGAAATATCAGTCTCAATACATGGAGGCCGAGTGCAGCCTGAGGCATTCAAAGTATAGTAAAATAGTTATGCTTCTTAGCGATAATGAAGGTTTTAATAAAAGTGTAGCAAAAATTATTATATCAAATTTGAATACAAGTATTCGTATTTTCAAGATGTTGAGTGATTATCCTGACATTTCTGATGATATGAGAATCAGTGCTAAAATAAAAATGCAGGATGCTTTTTTTGAAAAAGGAATTTTGTTTGAGAATTTAACATCAGCGGTTTTTAATGCAGTCAGACAGAGTGCTACTGCTGCAGATCCGGTGTCAGCGGCAAAGAATAGTTTTGAAAAAGCAGATTATGAATCAATTGAACAAGGGCTTTCTCCGTCTGCTTTAAAAAAATATGGGAGTTTGTTAACCTATTCAAAAGCTGAAAAATATCTATCTCTCTATCTATTAACCGGAGATGATAAGTACAGACTTCGGTTAAATCAGATGATTGATGTAATGAAACTTGCAGCGCTGATAAATGAGAAAAATTTTATGAAAGGGGTAAGAGATTTTAATACTCCGTCAGATGATGAATCTTTTTATAAACTTTCACAAAAGCCTTCAAGTTTTTTTGCAAGGACAGCTAACGCACTGCCGGAAGCGTGGTATTGGTTCGGCTGGGTTCAATTTGTTGCAAATACAGGGAACAGTGAACAGCAGTTTGTATCATATTTAAGAAATTCAGCAAAAATAAATTTTGATGTAAGGACAAAATTTTTAAGAGAAGACGCAAGATACAGGTCATTTTTAATCAGATTTGATAAAAATATTAATAAGCGCAGAGCATTAAGAAAATTAATAAGGGAGCTTCAGGCATTCCAGCCAAAGAATCAATTAATTAAGGATGAGAGCGGATTATTAATGAAACTGATTCAGGTGAGCCTGGGTGAGCAGATCTGGGGTAATATTGTTCCGCAATCATCGCATTCTGTTATGTTCAGAAAGATTTTTAATCTGGTAAGGCAAATGCTTGTCAGGGCGACAAGAGTTACCGGCAAGGAGAGGGTACCTTATCTTGATTGTCTTGATAAACTTTTCCAGGTGACAAAGGACCGCCGTCAGGTAGAAACATCTTTTTATAAAGGAATGTACCTGTTCCTGAAAGCTGAAATACAGGAGACTTCTGCCGACAAGCTTTCTTTTTATCTCGAAGCATCCAAAATATTGAATAATATAAGCGGCAATTTCAAGAATGAAGGAAGCTACATAAAGGCAAGAAGTATTTTTGCAGCTGCCAAACATGAGAAAAATAAGAGAAGTATGGCAAAAATGTATGAGGATGCAAAACCGATTTTTGTAAACCTGATTAACAAGTCTCGCAGTCTGAGATCGCTATACTATCTCGGAGAAATATTCAGGATAAGCGGTAATGATGCTGCAGCAAAAGAGTGTTATAAAGTGATTGTAGAGAAAACCAAGAGCATCCCAAATGCTGTGTTCTGGTATAATAATGCAAAGGCCGGAATACAAAGCTGTTCTGCAAAGGGAGATTTGGCACAAGTAAAAGGTATTGATATAAATAATGTAAAATATCCGGAACGATTGCTTGTTGTTGACGGAGAAGAGATATCTCTGGAACGTTTTGCCGACCCTGGATATGTAAGAAGTCTGTACCGCAGTGATGCATTGACTCTTATGAAAAAATTTGGAATGCCTAAATTATCGTTATATCCGTCTGATAATTTACTTCAGGGTTCCGTATTTAAGGATAGAGCGTTCCCTGGCCTGTCATCAGGCATAAATGAAAGAACAGGATCAATAAGTTCAGGTATGAAGCTTTACGTGATACTGCCGGCAGGAATAACAAGAACTACAGAAGTTTCAATTGACGGTAAAGCTGTCAACCCTAATAGTAATGGTGTATATGTTAAATCCTCCATACTTTTAGGCAGTAGAGCTGTAATTAAAATCAGAAACAGTGAGTGCTATCCGTATATTGATAAACATAAGTTTACGAAACCGGGTTCTGAAGAAATTGTTGTGTCTCTGCTTCCGTATCTTTCGTTTAAAAGCAGCGGGCAGGAAACAGAGCCCGGAGTGAATGTAATTCGTCTTACAGACAGGCTTGATGATCCTCTGTTTATAAAAACAGGCGGGATAGTTCCTGATGAATCCTCTCTAATGTTAAAGGATTTTAAGGAAGATATAAATTTGCGTGATTTTGATTTTTCTTCTGTTTTAAACAAGTTTCTTGTTGTTAAAGGTGATGAATCAAATCTCATAGAGTATAGAAATGATTCAAAGATTTCTAAAGAAGGTGTATTAAATCTAATTTATCCTGTAACTGCAAAAAAAATTATAAGCCCGGAAAATATTGCAATTGATAATAAGGGCAATATTTATGTTGTTGACTGGGGCAGCCACAGAATTGTTGTATTTAACAGCAAGGGTGAGTATTTAAGGGCAATAGGCGGGCTTGGGGAGAATCCTCCCGGGCATACAGGGAAAAGTGTACATTTTGTATTCCCAACAAGTATTGCTATTGCTCAGGATGAAGACGGCATAATGCTGAACGGAAAAACCCGTCACCGGAATCCTCTTCTTTTTGTCGGAGATAAATACGGTATCCATTTGATCACAGCAACAGGTGTATACTGGGATACAATTGATATTCCAGGAACAGAGGATGGCTCAGGATATACAATTGCAGTTAAGGGGTATGGTATAAATATGAGAATATATCTTGCCAATAAGAAAACAGATAAGATGGAAAGGTTTAATGCAGTTCTAAGAAAGTAGTTTTGTTAATTTATAGAAAATTAGTTGAAATATCCGGGCAGTTTTTAAGGAATGCCCGGATATTTTTTCGTTACTCATTCAAATTGTATGTTTCATAATTGCTTTTTTGACTAATTAACCCGAATCCCTATAATTTATAACCCTTAGTAAGGAGGCCTCAAGATGAGAAGAACAAGAATTGCTTTATTAATTGTGATCCTTTTATTTGCCGTTTTTTTTGCTGTAAAAAAATCATCAGCAAAGACTAATCCCAAAAAATGGACAATTGACGATGTATTGAAACAGGAATCCGCAAGGAGTTTTTATCCAAGTTCTGACGGAGAAAAAGTAGTATGGGTTAAACAAGTTCCTGAAAAGGAGCTCAATCAATTCGCCGGAGATATTTATCTGACTTTTATTAAATCCGGCAAAGAAGTACGTCTTACACGCGGAAAGACAAATGACTATAGCCCGCAGCTGTCTCCGAACGGGTCTGTTGTGGCGTTTATGTCTGTACGGGGAGAAGGAAAAACCAGGAGGCCTCAAATCTGGTTAATTGATTTACGCGGAGGTGAACCGTGGCAGCTTACAAAAAGAGAAGAAGGTGTGCAGTCATTCCATTGGCTTGATAATAATACAATTATTTTTACTGCAAGAGAAAATAAATACTATTTTGAACAGGAATTAAAGAAGAAAAAAGATGATTCCATAATTGCCGGAGATCAGGAGCATTTCCTTCCTGTAAGGCTTTATAAGATTTCAATAAAAAAAAGTAAGGCCTCCCGAATTACAATGAACAAAGGGAAGGTCGGGGAGTTTGCAATATCTCCTGACGGCAGGTGGCTTGTTACAAATGAATCCCAGAATATACACTATCCTTATGATTTTCGGATTCCGCCAAAGCAGTTTTTGATTAATCTGGAAACCGGAAAAAGGGTAGAGATATTTACTCAAAAAGGGCTCAATCCTTCCCGTTTTGCCTGGAGCCTTGACAGCAGAGGATTTTTTGCACGGTACAGAATTTCTTCTGATCCTGAAGATACATATGTGTCTGTTTCAGGGCTCGGTTATTTTGATGTTGAGAAAAAAATTTTTAAAAAGATATACCTTAACTGGAAAAGGATGCTTGGGTTTTACGGTTATCATGTTACTGTTGATGGTATTCTTGTATCTCTCGCAAACGGGCCGTGGAACAAACTTGCATTTTTTTACAAAGAAAACGGCATGTGGAAGCGTCAGTGGCTTAAGCATTCTAAAAGCAAAAATTTGTTTGTTGACGCAGTAAGCGCAGACGGGAAGACTGTCATTTATGATTATACAACCGCAAGCATTCCGAGAAAGACAAAAGCTGCTGAAATCAAAGATTTCAGCTTTAAAAATGAAAAAACAATCATTACGCTGAACAAATGGATAAAAAACAAAGCTATTGCAAAATCAGAAATTATCAGATGGAAGGGTGCAAAGGGTGATATGGTTGACGGAGTCCTCTATTATCCTTTCAATTATGAACAGGGGAAGAAATACCCGCTTGTAGTTGCAATACACGGCGGCCCTACCGGAGTTGATGCAGATGCATTCAGAGAATCATGGGCATATTATCCCAATATTCTGTCAGGCAGGGGAGCTTTTGTCCTAAGAGTTAATTATCACGGAAGTGGTAATTACGGGCTTAAATGGATGGAGTCTATTAAAAAGCATTATTATGAACTTGAAGTTCCTGACATTCTTAATGGTGTTGATGATCTTATAAAGAAGGGAATGGCTGATAAGGATAAGTTGGGGATTATGGGATGGTCTAACGGTGCAATATTAACAATTCAGTGTATAATTGAAACAAATAGATTTAAAGCGGCTGCATCCGGTGCAGGAGATGTGAACTGGACATCAGATTACGGGAATTGTGCATTTGGCGCTGCTTTTGATAATGCATATTTCGGAGGGCCTCCATGGAAAAGGCCGAGGTACTATATAAAGAAATCACCGCTTTTCAAGATGGAAAAAGTTACAACTCCAACGCTGATTTTTTTCGGAACAAAAGATACAAATGTACCTACAGAACAGGGCTGGGAACATTATCATGCTCTTCAACAGATTGGCAAAGCGCCGGTCAGATTTATTCTGTTCCCCGGAGAACCTCACGGGCCGCGTAAAATTACCCATCAGAGAAGAAAGATGGAAGAGGAGCTTGTCTGGTTTGATAAATATCTTTTCAAAACTTACAAAGAAAAAAACGAAGCCTTAAGGGATGGTTCCCCTCTTGCGGATATTTTAAAAAAGATTAAGGCAAAAAAAAGCAGCGGTTATTATGGAATTGGTGAGAAAGGTAAACTTATTCCAGAAGTTGTCTGCCTTGATTCAATGTCAGTCGGACGGTTTGAAATAACACGCGCCCAGTATGCTTCCTTTGACAAAAATTATATTTTTCAGCACGGTACAGGTAATCTCCCTGTTACAAACATTACATTTGATAAAGCAAAACAGTATGCAGAGTGGTTAAAAAATTTGACAAATAAAAACTACAGGCTTCCCACAGAAAAAGAGATGAAAAATCTTTTATCGTGTTCGGGGAAACAGGGTAATACGCTTGATTTTTGGGCAGGTTATTCTGTTAATCCTGATGATGCAATTCTTCTGAAGGAAGAGATTCGTAAAGTAAAGGATAAAGATTTTCTTCTAAAGCCCGTAGGATCGTTTAAGGGGTTCGGAGAGGATCCGATTTATGACCTTAACGGTAATGCTGCGGAGTGGTGCATAAAAGCTGATGGAAAGGGAGTCGTAATGGGTTTTTCTGCAGTCAGTATCTGTGATAAGAGTATTAAATACGAAGCTCCTGCAAAAGAGTTTGTTGGTTTCAGGGTGGTTAAGAAGTAGTATGTATCTTTAAGTACAATTCAAAAGAAGCGGTGCATTAATAAATGCACCCCTTCTGTGTTATTGTTTAATATTGTACAATTCTTTGTTTTTTAAGGTTAATTTATTGATTTTGTTAAGATTGCGGGCAAGGAGCTGTATCAAAAGCCGATTTGAAGTCATTACGAGGAGCGAAGCTACATAGCAATCTCAGAAATTAAGCACGAATTGAAGAGATTGCTTCTTCCGGCAAGCCGGAATCGCAATGACAGGGCTATGACTTTTGATACAGCCCCACAAAAAATCCCGATTCTGATTTGCATCAGGTATATGTTTGTAAAATTACTGCTTGCAAATGTGGTCTAATTTTTTACATTTTTATAGGACAATTGTGCTGTTCAATTTGCAAGATGTTAAAGATCTGAATATTTTATTACCTGACAAGGAGCAGATATGACAGATAAGATTTCAAAAACTTATAATAATTATATCTTATTGATATTCTCAGGATTTATATCAATGTTTCTTTATTCTTACAATATCAGCAAAATAACTTTTTTACCGGATTCAATTATTATACTTCTAAGGGCATCTGCCCTGTTTATAACTGTGTATGTTATTCTTGAACGTATTTTAAAAATTAAGATATATTCAAGAATTTTTATAGGACTTATTACAGGGGTAATTGCAGGTATTGTTTTTAAAACATCAATTGCAGAAATAAAACCAGTGGGTGATTTATTCATACGGCTTATAAGAATGATTATTATCCCTCTTGTTTTTGCGTCTCTTCTTGTCGGTTCGGCAAGTATGAATCCTAAAAAAATGGGGAGAATAGGGGCAAAGACTCTTATTTACTATCTAGTGTACACAGCTGTTGCTGTTTTTATAGGACTGGTTCTTGCAAATATTTTTCAACCGGGAAGCGGCCTGCCTGAAAGTGTCAAAACAGATCTGCTGAAAAACTTCAGCAACCAGGGAGCAAAAGTATCTCACCTCGCAAGCCAGTCCAATCCGATTAATATACTTCTTCAGATTGTTCCGACTAATGTATTTGAAAGTTTGTCTTCAGGTAAATTGCTCCCTATTATCTTTTTTGCAATATTTACAGGAATAGCTTTGACTATGATTCCAAAAGAAAAAGCTGTACCTGTTTTAAGTTTTTTTGAGGGTATTAACGATGCCATGATAGTAATTGTGAATATTGTAATTAAAATTGCACCTTATGGAGTTTTTGCACTTATAGCATCTGTTGTCGCAAATTTCGGGACAGATATCCTGATGTCGCTGTTAAAATATTTGGTTATTACAATTTTCGGGCTTGTAATATTGAATTTTACATATCCTCCTGTTGTAAAAATGTTTTCCGGAATGAAAATGGGGGATTTTTTAAAAGGAATACGCCCTGCTCAATTGATAGCTTTCAGTACAAGTTCAAGCTCTGCAACTCTTCCTGTTACAATTAAAACTTGTGAAGAAGTTCTTGGAGTACCGCCTGATATAGCGAGTTTTGTCCTTCCGCTTGGTGCTACTGTAAATATGAACGGCACTGCTCTTTATCAGGGAGTCTCAGCTATATTTATAGCACAGGTTTTTGGAATAGATCTGTCAATCTCCGGCCAATTATTAATAGTGCTCACTGCTACTCTTGCATCTATCGGAACAGCAGGTGCACCTATGGCAGGAGTACTTATGCTTGTTATTGTTCTCGAGCAGGTAGGAATTCCACCCGAAGGATTGGCATTGATTCTCGGTGTTGAAAGAATTCTTGATATGTTCAGAACAACAATTAATATCACTGGTGATGCATCTGCAGCAGTAATAATTGCTGCTTCGGAAGGGGAATTGAAGATGAATAAAAAAATGTCCGATTAAACCATAAAAGAGGAAAAATATAACAGAAAAATATTTTGAACCTTTTTCGTGTGGCACACTATTCAGCAATTTGGATGCTATAAAGATTCGGCAGTGTGCGGAGCGCAACTGCGGAGATGTAATGCTATTTATCCCCTTCGGATAGCTCAGGGCAGGCAGTCCTTCAATAACAGGTCGTATGTCTCTGCTACCATCAAGCAAACCAATAATTGATGTGCCGGTTTTTTCAATGTTAACACGGCCTAAAGTTTTACTCTTAACTTGATTGAGGGACTGGAATGACAGGGGGGAGGGGTGTCATTCCTGAAATTTTTAATCAGGAATCCAGGGTTGGGCTAAGTGTCATCCTAAATAAATTCGGTTAAATGTGGTTGTAATTCATGAATAATGCAGGCTAGTTCACATATTATCAAGGTCACCAGTCGTCCGCATGTGCAAGGCAGGATGCCTGCATGTCCAAGGATCAAATTTAATGAAAGACTAAAGATGTCTATGTAGATTAGTATGTGGAGAAGATAGGTAATTACTTACCTTCAAATCCTTTTTTAAAAGCAGAAACAAGCGCTGCGATTTCTTTGGGTTTCTGATGAGTTAATACCGCTGTTGTCAAAATTGGTCCCGATTCTGGATCACCAAATAATTCGAAAAATGGATTTATATCTGCGTACAGCTCGGAAGGAATTAGATCTCTTAGATCTTGACCTGTCAGAAAAGCACCTCCCGAATCATAATCCAATCCCTTCTGGCCAACCACATCAAATCGTCTTTCACTCGTTTCAACACTTTCATAATGAGTAAGCATATAAAATATATCTTCAAGATCTTTTGAATCTTTGCGATCATAATAGGATTGGATTTTTAAAAACACCGCAATAGGAATGGGTGTAAAAGGAACTAATGTATTCTTGTCAATTGCCACAGATTCTATCTTATCAAAAACAGATTTAAAACCCCGCATATTCATCCGATGTTTGGATTTTGGCCAAATCAATTGATCGTTTTGAAATAGATTTTTAATACAGGGTAAGATATCAACAGGTATGTTCCCGAAAAATAAACGATGCTCTGGTGATTCGTTTTTTTCTTCAAATCCGTTTGCAATCATTTCTTTTTTAATCTGTTCATATTCATCCCAGCTATCTAATTGAATTGTACAATCCACATCCCTGGTCATACGACTCCCAAAACTTGAAGTGTTTTCCTGGCGTAAATCAATGAGGACTGCTGGCACCAATGCACCGATAATAACAAAACGTATGTCCTTCTCTTGAAAAAAACTTGTTAATTTCAAAATGACATTTTTAAGATCTTTGTCAATTTTCATCAAAATCCTGTTTCAAATATCTGTTATAGATCATTCCCGCAGTCTCCAAAGCTCTGCTTCCGCCCTGATACAACAATTCAGCATAAATAAGTAAAGGATGCGTAATCGGTGCTGGAGTATTTTTTTTGTAAATTATTTCTGGAGAAAATAAATTTAACAAGGTCACGTTTGTTTTTTTTGCTGGTATGAGTTTCAACATTATCTTTACTTTTTCAAATAGTTCCGGTTTTATAAATAACTCTGTTGCAGTACCGCGATAGTAATGAATCAGAAGATCGGCTCCCAAACTACCTCCTACAGCAAAGCCCTGTGGTTTTTTGATTAAATTGTTGGATAAATTTTCAGGTAAATTTTTCATTACAGAAGGAGCAATTTTAAAGGTGCCTAAAACAAGTTTTGGTCTGAGTCGATAACTATAATTAGCCAACCACTGTTCAAAAATTATTTTTTTATTTACAAATCGATTTTTCCGTTTTCCGACTTCTTGAATATATCCTTCCGCTTTAAGATCCCTTAATACCGTTGAAACCCGATCTTTAGAAATAGCAGATAAATCTGCTAACTCACGAACTGTTGAATCAAGTAACTCGGGATTCTTCAAAAGAATAAATATTAACTGTAATCCTTTTGGTTGAAAAATTGCAGGTTCACGTGTACTACTATCTGTTAAGACTATCTTTCTGCCATCTCTCTCAATATATAAAACATCAGTGGCATATAAATATACATTCCCTGCAGTGTCTATGTAGTTAATGTTATGCTTTTTCAAATCATGTGCTATTGAGTTATTTACATATTCACACATCAATAAATAGGGTTTCTTATTATAATCCTTATTGAATAAAAGATGAACAGGTAAAGGTCGTTTTAAAACCCGTTTTATTTCGATAAGAAATTCTTGTTTTCCGGTTTCCGTTTCAACCTTAATTTTTGCATCAAAACGTCTGTTATCAATTTTGATTTTTTGTTCGGAAAAACTGATTTTTAGAACTGGTTTTAAACTTCTGAGTTGATTAAGACATTGGTCAAAGATTTCTTTTTCTTTCATTTTATCACCTTATTGTCCGGTTGTTCGTTTTGTCCGATCGGATCGGACATTTAAATATACCGGACAAAGAAGAAATAGGCAAGTTAAATTTCAAATAAAAATTTTTTGCCACGCAGAAGTCATCTGCCTCTATGGATATGGTCTCGCAGAAGCAAGAGCCCCTGCTGGGCTAAAATTGATGTGCTTATTTTTTCAATGTTAACACGGCTTAAAGTTTTACCTTAACTTGATTGGGGGGCAGGTGCCATACGAATTTTGTTTTAGTTCCACACATTGTTCCAAGGTCATCCGTTATTGCCCTGATGATGTTTTTCGACAGTAGGTCAGGTCTGTTGTTCACAGCCTACGGAACCGAATCCTGACTTTTGATCAGCATCAGTTTCCTGGAACGGGGCCATTTCTTAATTTCATATTCACGCCTGAGGGCCAGTCCTTTATTTTCCAGGACTTCGGAATAAACCAGCCTCACCGGCCGCCGGCCCCGTGTATACCTGGCTCCTTTGCCGGCATTGTGCAAATCAATCCGGGCCTCCGGATCTTTGGCAAT
The DNA here is from genome assembly GCA_021158245.1 of bacterium. NCBI lineage: Bacteria > bacterium. Next base: position 27,956 of record JAGGVB010000179.1, read on the forward strand.
TCCTGTATAAAATGTATCGTCACTGCATTGGACGATATATAGGGTATACATTGTTAATATATTTCCATTTATTTCCGTTCTCAGCTTCTGACTAAAACTGCATTTTATGCGGCAACAGTACCATGTGAATTTTAATTACTGTTGAGCCTTTAATTCATCTTCATCCCAGATATCTTTCCAACTATCACAAAAAGGCTGTTGGAAGCAACCCGGACACCAGCCGTCACAACCGTCTATATGGTGCTGCAGACCCTCCGGACGGGATACTGCAATTTTAAGGGGCAACACCTCGTCCAGAACATATTGGTAAATGATTTGGTCAGGACATTTTTTCCTCAGATCAAGATAAATATCATTTTTCTTTAAAATGTCTTTTATTTTGTCAAGTTTCTTTTCCAGGGCTTCATCCGATAATTGATCTGTTTTCGGAAATTTAAAATTTAAAGGGAAAAGAGTGCGGATTTCTATGTGCGGAACGTTTTTCATTTTATTAAAAGCTAACATGTTTTTCAGAAACTGGTTTCCAATTTCAGGCGTTTGGTCTTCCATGTTATGGAGTCCTTGATTTTGAATTCATAGTTTTTTTCTTAGTGCTGCATTTTTATTGTGATTCTGATCTATATATAATATTTCTATCCAATCTCAGAATATATCCGTTCAAGCTCTTTTTCAGCATCAGTGACAAGTTCATTGATCAGGTCTTTTAAAGGCTGCACTTTTTTTGTAAGGCCCACACTCTGTCCGGCCATAAGAGATCCGCTGAAAATATCGCCGTCTTTGGCAGCTTTGCGCAGAGCTCCTACCCAGAATTCCTCAACTTTAAGCTGAGCCTGCTCCATGGTCAATTCTCTGTCCCTGATCTTGTTTACGAGATCCATCTGAAGGTGCAGAAAATTTTCCATACCTTTGTTTTTAAGAGCTCTTACTGGTACAACTTTCAAATCACTTAAGACATATGGTGTTGCAATTGCATCTCTTGCCTGAGCACGAATAAATGCTTTTTGAAAATCAGGATGTACATTGCATTCTTCTGTCATTACAAAACGAGTTCCAAGCTGTACACCTGATGCACCCATTAAAAGAAGATGAGGTATTATGCGTCCGGTACCTATTCCTCCTGCAACGAATATAGGTACGGAATCAATGGCAAACAGAATTTGCTGAATAAGAATCGTAAGCGAAACGTGTCCAATATGCCCGCCTGCTTCGCTTCCTTCAAGCATCAGGGCATCAGCGCCGTTTTTAACAAGCCTTTTTGCAAGAGATTCGGCAGAGGCAAAACATATAACTTTTGCTCCGCTTTTTTTTGCAAGGGATATTTCAATTTTCGAAGGAATTCCTCCTGCAAAGACAACTAAAGGGATCTTTTGAGCTGAAATCAGCTCAAGATGTTCTCTGTATTTTGGAGCAATGGTTATCAAATTAACTGCAAAGGGCTTGTCTGTCAGTTCTGTAGTTTTATTGATTTCCTGTTCCAGAAGTTCCGTATCCATATTCCCTGCTGCAAGTGCACCAAGGCCCCCGTTATTTGATACGGCTGAAACAAGTGTCGAATCTGAAATCCATGTCATTGCTCCGCAAATTATGGGATATTTTACGTTGAGGAACTCTCTTCCTCTTGACCAAAGTTCGTTTAAAGTTTTCATAGTTATATGATATTTAAAATTAATATTTATGTCAAGCTTTATTTATGCTTGCTGTCTGTCACGATTTGACATTATAGCTAACATCTTTACCCTGATGGCTTTGCATCATACGACTGTCCGGGTCTGTTAATGATATTTGCCCGTGTTCTGATTTATCAATTTGCTCTTTGTTGCATTCCTGCGATATTCGTGAGAACGTAAATTTATATTTCTTTTTTGTCTCAATTCAACCATTTTCTAAACAATAACAGTTTCATTAGGTATTATTCGGGATAGAATTTGTTCCGAATTACAATTTCAAACTTCAAAATGGTTCGATATTACCATCTATGGCTCATTTAAAGAAACCTTTCCGTATATTTCCGTACAATTAAGCAAGCTCGAAAAGATATCCAATATAATTTTGATCATAATTGGAGGAGGAGAACTTGAAACAAACGGAACGTATTTGTATATTTCTAATGTGGGCTGCGCTGTTTTTGTTCCATAGCATTGTAATGGCAGGCCTTATTAATACTACAGCCGAGATCAAGGCAAAACGGACAGCAGAGGCTATTACAGTTGACGGCATCCTTGCAGAATCTGTATGGTCAGGAACCGGTTACACAAAACTGATTCAGCGAGATCCGATTGAAGGGGCAGAGCCCACAGAAAAAACAGAAGTGTATATAGCTTACAATGATATGGGGCTTTACGTGGCCGGTAAATGCTATCACACCGGATCTGATTCAATTATCGGAGGAATAGCCCGACGGGACAAACATGTAGATTCAGACTGGTTCTGGTTCTGGATTGATGCGAATAATGATCACCAGACTGCTTATGGTTTCGGGATCAATCCTGATGGATCAATATGCGATCAGAAAATGTATCAGGATATTCTGACTGAAAATGACTGGGATGGCATCTGGGAAAGTGCAGCACAACGAAACGGCGATAACTGGACCTTTGAAATATTTATTCCCTATTCTCAACTGCGCTTTAATAAGCAGGATGAGTATGTCTGGGGTTGTAATTTTAAACGGTATGTGATCAAGAATGCAGAACATGACTGGTTTGTAATGACTCCGAAAAAGGATAATGGTTTTGTTTCCCGTTTTGGTAAACTTACCGGTATAAACGGTATTGAGCCTCCATCCCGTTTATTTATCTCACCATTCGTTTCCGGAAAAAGCAGCTATTCACCTGCAGTTCGCGGTGGTGTGTTTTATGATAAAGAACGGTGGGGGAAGAATTTCGGACTTGATGTGAAATACGGGATTGCCGGAAATTTGACATTAGATTTGGCAGTGAATCCGGATTTTGGCCAGGCAGAAGTAGATCCGGCAGTGATGAATCTTTCTGCATATGAAACCTATTATTCAGAAAAGAGAGAGTTCTTTATAGAAGGTGCCGATATTTTCAGTTTTGGCGATAACCCTGCCGGAGGTGTTTGGGGATGTTATTGGCATACACCGCGGCTTTTCTACAGCAGGCGTATCGGAAGGCGGACAACAGGGAATGTGACTCATCAGGGCGAAGTGTATCGTGCAGAAACGGCAACGATTCTCGGTGCTGCGAAAGTAAGCGGGAAAATCGGAGACTGGTCCGTTGGAAGTATCAATGCTGTTACACAACTTGAGCATGCAGAAATTGACTCTGCAGGCACCAGGTTTAAAGAACCTATCGAACCCATGGCAAGTTACAATATTCTCCGGGGAATGCGAGAATTTAATCAAGGTGATCAGGGGCTGGGTTTTATCTTTACCGGTGTAACCCGCAAGTTGGATGAAAATAATTTAATCAGCTCCAATAACAGCAAATCATTTGTGGGTGGGATTGATGGCTGGACATTTTTCGGGAAAGAGAGAGCCTGGGCCTTTATGGGTAATATGGCCTATTCAAATGTTCAGGGAAGTGAGCAGCGTCTGACAGCAATTCAACGATCTGCGGCCCATTATTACCAACGACCTGATTTAGATGCAGCATCATTAGACAGCACTCGTACAGCCCTCAGTGGATTTATGGGCCGCTTCGGTATTAAAAAAATGCGAGGCAATTTTAACCTGCAGGCAGCCCTTGGCATTGTTTCTCCAGGATTCAATATTAATGATGCAGGATATCTTCGTTATGGAAATGTGATTAATATGCATGTTGTCGGTACCTATCGCTGGTTGGAACCAAAATCATGGTATCGAAGGATCTATGTTAATGTTATGACATCACGCAATTTTGATTTTGACAGGAACCTGACATTCAAACAGAATTGGGCATCCTTTGCAATTCTTCTTCCGAACTATTGGTCTTTTAATACGAACATCCAATTCACCCCTGACGGTTTGAGTAATACGTTGACTCGAGGAGGACCTATGATGGGGTATCCCGGCTATGAGAATTATGTTGCCAGTCTTACGACTGATTCCCGAAAGCAGGTGCAGGTTGGTGTCAATTATTCTGCACAGGAAGTAAACGATGGCGGGTATGGACGTAATATGGGAATAAATGTAACCTATAAACCGTCACCCTCAGTACGTTTGACATTTTCAGGAAATAGAAGCCAGTTCCTCGATCATCATCAATGGGTGAGCAATATTTCAGATGCTGCCGCTGCATATGGGATACATTATGTTTTTTCAAGCATTGATTACAATGTGACCTCATTAACATTCCGAGCAGATTGGGGGATCACACCTAAGTTATCTTTGCAAACATATATCCAGCCCTATTCTGCAGTCGGTCATTATTACGGTTTCAAGGAGTTGGCAAAAGCGCGAACCTATGATTATAATGAGTATGCCTATCAAGGAAATCCTGATTTTAACTTCAAATCGTTCAAAGCAAATGTTGTGTTGCGGTGGGAATACATGCCCGGATCACTCTTTTATCTGGTCTGGACACAGAATCGAAGTAACTTCGCAAACCCTGGAGATTATCAGTTTGGCCGTGATATGAAATCACTTTTCAATGAATGGTCGGATAATGTTGTATTTTTGAAGTTGACATATATGTTTAAGCGCTGAATGAATTGATCGAAAATTAATAAAACCGCCTTGATGCAGGTTATTTGTGAAAAAAAAACATTAAAATTTAAATGTAAGTATATTCAAAATTTACGATTTATTCCCGCAAGTTTGACAATAAGAGAGGAAAGTTGTATATTAAATTTTATGATAACATGACTTTTTAACCCAGTTTTAATTCTGAAAAGATCCTGTATGGCAATCGAAATTAAACGCAGAAAAATATTGATAAACGGTATTGTCCAGGGAGTAGGATTCAGGCCTACTGTGTACAGATATGCACGAGAGTACGGGATTAAAGGTTTTGTTGCAAATACTTCAAATGGCGTTATTATTGAAGCAGAAGCCGCCCCTGATTTAACAGATAAATTCTTAAACAGGCTCCTTTATGAGCCGCCTGCTCTTGCGGAGATACACTCCTGTGAACAGCACTTGATAGAACCTTCGGGAGCTGCGGAATTTGAAATTATTCAAAGCATGGACAGTGACGATGCTTTTACTTTAATATCTCCTGATATCGCAATATGCGATCAGTGCAGAAATGAACTGTTTGACAAATCGGACAGAAGATACAGATATCCATTTATAAACTGTACAAACTGCGGCCCGCGTTACACAATAATAAAACGCATTCCATATGACAGGCCATATACTACAATGTCACAATTCACCATGTGCAGAGAGTGCTATGATGAGTACAAAGACCCTGAAAACAGAAGATTTCATGCACAGCCAAACTGCTGTCCGGAATGCGGGCCTGAAGTATGGCTCACTGATCCTGAAGGCAGGAGCATAGAGGCCGAATATCCGATAGAGTCGGCCGCCGAATTGCTGCACCAGGGCCGTATAATTGCAGTAAAGGGATTGGGAGGATTTCATCTTGCGTGTAATGCTGCAGATGATGTGCCTGTTTCTCTTCTCAGGGAAAGGAAAGGAAGATACGAAAAGCCTCTTGCTGTCATGGTGGAAAATATTGACATGGCAAGAGAAATAGCTGTAATTTCAGAAGAAGAGGAAAAACTTTTATTAAGCGGCAGAAGGCCGATTGTAATTGTAAAAAAAAGAAGAGGGCACGGACTTGCAGAACATATAGCTCCGTCAAATAATTTTTTCGGAATTTTGCTTCCCTATACGCCTATTCACTATCTTTTGATTCAGGGATTTAAAGCCCTTGTAATGACAAGCGGAAATTATTCGGATGAACCTATTGCAAAGGATAATAAGGAGGCTTTAGGCAGGCTTGGAAAAGTTGCAGACTATTTCCTGCTGCACAACAGGGATATTCATGTTGCATGCGATGATTCGGTAACAAGAGTCATGTCAGGAAAACCAAAACCAATACGGCGTTCAAGAGGATATGTCCCGACTCCTGTAATTTTACAGATGGAACCTTTGGAGTCAATTCTTGCAACAGGTGCAGAACTTAAAAATACAATCTGTGTCACAAGAAAGAAATTTGCGTTCCTGTCTCAGCATATCGGAGATTTGAAGAATCTGGAGACGCTGGATTATTTTAAGTCAACAATTGAACACCTGAAAAATATTCTTGATGTTGATCCTGAAATTATTGCATGCGATTTACACCCTGAGTACCTTTCGACAAAATGGGCAAAATCCTTTAAAAATAAAAAGATAATACCTGTTCAGCATCATCATGCACATATTGCATCATGTCTTGCTGAGAATCAATACAATGAGAAAGTAATAGGCCTTGCAATGGATGGTACCGGGTACGGCACAGACGGAGCAGTGTGGGGTGGAGAAATATTAATTGCAGACACAGAATCATTTGTCAGAGCAGCCCATTTCTCCTACAGGCCAATCCCAGGAGGCGACAGCGCTGTTAAGAATGTCTGGCGTATGGCAGCAGGATATATTTCTCATTTTTTCGGAATTGATACGGATTCTTTTGATAAAGATAGCTTTTTAAAATTGTGGAAATCCATTCCGGCATTTCAAAGTATAGACCTGCAGGATGTACAGGTTGTTTCAGAGATGATACGTACAGGAATGAATACTCCGAAGACATCAAGCCTCGGCAGGCTCTTTGACGGAGTAGCTGCAATTTCAGGAATTCGTAATTCAGTGTCCTACGAGGGCCAGGCAGCAATAGAATTTGAAGCGGCTATTAATGAGAATGAAAAGTGCAATAATGAGGAATACGCCTTTGAAATCGAATTTTCGGATCCCATTATAATCGGCCCTGATTCTGTAATTAGAGGATGTGTGAATGATGCTGTGAAAGGGGTTCCCATATCCCAAATAAGCTGCAGATTTCATGCAGCAGTAGTTAATGCGCTGGTCCAAATCTGCATAAGTTTGCGGAAAAAATATGATATTTCGACAGCCGCTTTAAGCGGAGGCTGTTTTCAGAATAAATTTTTACTTGAAAAATTAACCGAAAGGCTTACAAATGAAGGATTTGAAGTTCTGAATCATTCGCTTGTACCTGTGAATGACGGCGGTATTTCATTGGGTCAGGCTGCTGTTGCAGCAAGTAAATTATCAAAATAAGTCACTGAGAAGATTAGATAAAGACTACTTCAAATTTAATATAAAGTAAAAAAATGCCAGAGAAGAAAAAAAATTCAAAAACTCCGTTAATGGTACAGTACAGAGCTGTAAAGGCTCAGTATCATGATTCGATTTTGTTTTTCCGCATGGGTGATTTTTATGAGATGTTTTATGACGATGCAAAAACCGCTTCAAGAGTACTTGGAATTACCTTAACTTCGAGAGGGCACGGCAAGGTAGGTGACATTCCACTTGCAGGTTTTCCATACCATGCCTTGGATACATATCTGTCGAAGATGATTAGAGCCGGGTATCGTGTTGCAATCTGCGAACAGACAGAAGACCCGAAGCTTGCAAAGGGAGTTGTAAAACGCGGCGTAGTACAGGTTGTTACTCCGGGTACAATCATGGAAGATAATCTTCTTGATACAAACAGGAATAACTATCTTGCAGCTGTAACCTTTGGGCAGGAGACGTGTGGATTTTCCTATGCAGATGTAACAACCGGGGAGTTCTATGTTACTGAAATAGGGCTGTCTGATCTTAAAGAACAGCTCAATGCTGTTATGCCGAGGGAGGTTCTGGTTTCTGATGGTAAAGTTGATTTTATTGATGATTTGTTAAACGGGCAGCAGTCAAAACCTCTTGTAACTGTCCGTGATTCATGGATATTTTCCCGTGAGTACGGATATGAAATCCTCTTAAAACATTTCAAAACAGCATCATTAAAAGGCTTTGGATGCGACGACCTTAATCCCGGCCTCGGTGCTGCCGGTGCTGTACTCCACTATCTCAAAGAGACAAAAAAAAATGAGCTGCCCCACATCAGACAATTGTTCCGCGTGAAAACAGCAGACTATATGGTGCTGGATAATTCCACAAGGAGAAACCTTGAGATTACTTCCTCAATGGCTGAGGGGGGCAAGGAGGGGTCTCTTTTATCCATAGTGGATAAAACTAACACTCCAATGGGGGGAAGGACAGTTGTTTCGTGGCTTAACAAACCATTGATTGACCGGAAAGGTATTGAACTCAGGCTTGAAAGTGTTGACGAGTTAGTCAGAGAAAAAGATTTACGCAGAGGTATTGTATCATTCCTTAAAAATATGAGTGATATTGAAAGGTTAATTACACGTATTGTAATGAATAGAGCTACTCCGAGAGATGTTGCTGCTCTTGGAACTACGCTTGAACTGGTATCAGAAATGAAGAAACTTCTTCAGAACGCTAAATCAATAAGATTATCGCAGATATTTTCAGATATTGATGAATGCTCCGATATATCTCAAAAAATAAAAAAGGCACTTGTTGACAGGCCGCCCACAATTTTTACTCCGGGAAATGTCATAAGACAGGGTTACAGTATAGAATTTGACGAGTTAAAAGAAGCTGCTTTTTCAGGTAAGGAATGGATTGTAAAACTTCAGAAAACAGAAAGAGAGCGAACAGGTATTCCTTCTCTAAAGGTCGGATATAACAAAGTATTCGGATACTACATTGAAGTAACAAAAACTCATTTGCAGAAAATACCTGAAGATTATATTAGAAAACAGACACTTGTTAATGCGGAACGTTTTATTACTCAGGAATTAAAGGAGATGGAAGAAACAATTCTCAAGGCTGAGGATAAGATGGCCGAGCTTGAGCACACGCTTTTTGAGGAGTTAAGAGATTGGGTTTCCGAATCTGCGGAACCTGTTCAGAGAAACGGCCATTTGATCGGTGAATTGGACACCTATATTTCATTTGCTGATACTGCAGAGGAAAACAGATACATAAAGCCGGTGATAACAAAATCTCATGAAATACGCATCAAAGAGGGCCGGCATCCTGTTGTTGAAAAGCAGCTCCCGCCGGGTGAGCAATTTATCCCGAATGATGTTATGTTAAATACAGATTCAGATCAGCTTCTCATTATTACAGGTCCTAATATGGCAGGGAAATCCACTTTTATCAGACAGGCCGGGCTTATTGTCCTGCTTGCGCAGATAGGCTCATTTGTACCTGCCGTTGAAGCAGAGATAGGTATTGTTGACAGAATATTTACACGTGTGGGCGCTCAGGATAATCTTTCTGCAGGAGAATCCACATTTCTTGTAGAGATGAATGAGACTGCAAATATTTTGAACAATGCTACTCCCGAAAGTCTGATTTTGCTTGATGAAATCGGCAGAGGCACATCTACATTTGACGGTTTGTCAATTGCATGGGCTGTAGCTGAGTATATTCACGATAACGAAAATCTGAAGGCAAAGACACTTTTTGCGACTCATTACCATGAACTTACTGAGCTTGCTCTTGTACTTGATGGAGTAAAGAATTATAATGTTGCTGTCAGAGAATGGGGAGATTCGGTAGTTTTTCTGCGTAAAATAGTGCCAGGCGGGTGCGACCACTCCTACGGAATTCATGTTGCAAGGCTGGCCGGGCTGCCGAAACAGGTAATTGAAAGAGCGAGAGAAGTACTTAAAAACCTCGAAGCAAATGAACTTACCCCGAATAGTGTTCCTAAAATGGCACTTGGAGAGCATTATCCCTTAAAAGTTGCTGAGGAGCAGCTTTCTATCTTTCCCTCAACAGAAGAAAAAATCAGGAACAAACTTGCAGAGATAAATATTAATGAAATTACGCCTCTTGAAGCATTGCAGGTATTAAATGATCTTATAAAATCGGCAATTAAAGATGAATCGGAAAGATCGGATAGTTGAATAAATTTTTTATTCGGGTGTTAATTAAGCAGACAAAATTTAATCCGGAATTACAGAGTGAATATGAATGAAATCAGTGCAATAACTCTATGCTTAAAATACCGTGATCCAATCGGGTTTGAATACCTTGTGAAAAAATACAGGCGTGAGGCAATGTACCACGCTCTTTCTATCCTTGGAGAAAAAGAGGATGCTCTTGATGCATGTCAGGAATCTTTTACAAAAGCTTACAATGCAATGCCCAGGCTAAAAACATTGGATGCATTTTATCCATGGTTTTACAGAATTCTGCGAAATACATGCCTTAACATGATTCGAAAGAAAAAAAACACGATTAAATTCCAGAGGGGGTATAAAGAGGAATATTCAGGGCAGGCAAAAGCAGCGGCTCCTGATTCTATTCTTGAGAATAAAGAAAAAAAGATTATGATACAGGATGTTTTTTCGTCAATTCAGCCCCAGTATAGAGAAATCCTCTCAATGAAATATGTAAGCGGGTATAGTTACGAAGAGATATCAGAGACGCTTGGTATACCAAGGGGCACTGTTATGAGCAGGTTGTATCATGCCCGAAAAGTTTTTCAAAAGAAGTATAAAGAGATATCGAAATCCGGAGACAGATCTTCAAAGGAGGTTTTAATATGAGTTCGTGTGATAAATATAAAGAGTTAATGATGGGTTTGATAGATAATGAGCTGAATCCGGAAGAGCTTCGTGAAATAAAAACCCATCTTGAACGCTGCGATGAGTGCAGAAGAGAGTACGAAGAATTAAAAGAGATGTCAGAAGAAATACCTGACCTTACATTTCAATCTGTTCATGACAAAGAACTGGATAGAATATGGAAACAACCGTACAGCAGATTAAGTAAGGTATCAGGCCTTGCACTTGTTATTGCAAGCTGGGTTGTATTAGTGGGTTATTCTGTATTTGCAATGTTTCGTGAAAGCAGTGAACCAAAAGCAGTCCAAATTGCAATAGCTGCATCAATAATAGGATTTGTTGTCTTGCTGCTGTCAGTTCTCCGCGACAGGATTAAATCCTACAAAACCGATCCATACAAAGAGGTAAAAAGATGATTATTACTACTGCTCATACTATTCCGGGGAAAAAAATCGAAAAGGTATTCGGCCTTGTTAAGGGGAACACAATCAGAGCAAGGCACATTGGGAATGATATTATGGCAAGCTTCAGGAATATTGTAGGAGGTGAAGTTACCGAGTATACCAAACTTATGGGTGAAGCAAGGGAAGAGGCCGTTGACAGAATGGTTACTGATGCCGAAGGTTTGGGTGCCAATGCAATTGTGGGTGTAATGTTTTCAACTTCAATGATTATGAGCGGTGCTGCAGAGCTTCTGGCATACGGCACTGCAGTTTTAATAAAAGACGAATAATTTGTCATTATTGTCTAAATGAACAATGATAGATTAGTATTATCTTTAGATATTATATAATTGTTATGTTAAATAAAGGAGATTTCAATGAGAACCTTAATTTTCAGAACAATGTTAATACTTGTTTTGTCGTTTTCCGAAATTTATGCACAAAAAATGCCGGATTTTGTTGAAAAGGATACATATAAATTGTTTAAAAACAATTCATTGCTTGGTGAGATTTCATACAAACTTGATAAAACAGGAAATTATTCCCGCATTTTTACACTGTCTTATGCTAATCAGAAAGTAAATTTTACAATGAACATGCAGGTTGATTCAGAAAGAATCTGGGAGACATGCCAGATAATAAGCGCAACGGATTCCATTTATGTTGAAAATCGGGATTCCCTTTCTGTATTTAAAGTAAAAGGAAAAGAGTACAAAGTAAAAACAGATTCTTCCTACATCGTTTATGATAATTATGGTATATTTTCAGAAGAACAGATGATACGTTCATATAATTTAAACAAGCGCGGAATTCAACACTTTTCTGTTTTTATTGTTCCTTCTGTGATTGCTGATGTTACACTGGAATTTAAAGGAGACCGAATAATAGGTTCACAATCACAGGCTGAATCATATAAAATATTTAAGATGAATCTTATGGGTATTGATATTGAAATATGGGTTGGCAGAAATTCAAGGATACTTCTGAAAAGAGTGCCGTCCCAATATGCTGTTTTTGTACGGGACGGGTATGAAGACTTGATTAATTTGTGTGTCACTGATACAACAGTATCTCAGCCAGAATTCAAAGTAAGTAAAAAGAGTGTAATGATTCCAATGCGTGACAATGTAAACCTTGCTGCGGATTTGTATTTTCCCGAAGGAGTTGAAAAGCCTTTGCCAATAGTGTTAATCCGTACTCCGTACAAAAAAGAGATATATGTGCTGGACGGTGAGTTTTATGCCAGGAGAGGGTACATTGCTGCAATTCAGGACTGCAGAGGCAGATTCGGTTCTGAGGGCGAGTGGGAGCCTATGATCAATGAAAGAAAAGACGGTTTTGATACTGTTGAGTGGCTTTCTGCACAAAAGTGGTCGACCGGTAAAATAGGAATGATAGGCGCGTCATACTGCGGTTTGGTTCAAGTTCAGGCTGCCGCGGAAAAACCTCCCCATTTAACAACAATTATACCTCAGGTTTCTCCTCCTGATCCGTTTTACAACATACCTTACGAGTACGGAACATTCTTTATTTTCGGGGCTATATGGTGGGCTGATGTTCTGGAGAAAGAGGCGACAAAAGATATCTCCGGTAAAATTATGGCTGAGATCAATAATAAAAAATACGAGAAAATTCTAAGGTCGTTACCTGTAATTGATCTTGATGAGAAAGTGCTGGGGAAGAAAAGCACTTTTTGGCGTACATGGATTAAAAATAATCATGATAATGCCTTTTGGCAGAAGGCTGATTTCCTGGAGAAATTGAAAGATGTTGATATTCCCGTATTCCTTCAGTCCGGATGGTTTGACGGAGACGGTATAGGAACAAAACTTATCTATCAGGCATTAAAAAAGGGCGGCAACAAAAATATAAAAATAATAATAGGCCCATGGGGCCACACAACACAGTCATCGTCAAGATACGGCAGGCATGAATTCGGACAAAAAGCAGCTATAGATCTTCAAACCCGTTTTCTGAAATGGTTTGATTATTGGCTTAAAGGTATGAAAAACGATATTTTAAAAGAGGATATGGCAAAACTATTTGTAATGTTTTCTAACAGATGGGCCGGAGGCGATTCTTATCCGCTTGAAAATACGGAATTCAAATCCCTCTACCTTTCGAGCACAAATAGTGCGCAAACCTCTCAAGGCGACGGAAAGCTTAAAGCATCTTCTCCTGCATCAGGTAAAGGGTTTGACGAATATGTTTATGATCCGGGCGATCCGACCCCTTATCCGGAATTCTATTTTAAAAGCGATGAGGACGAAAAAAAGAAAACATTCAGCCTTGAGGAAGTAAGAAAAAAAGTTCTGGACTTTCACAGAAAGATAACTCAGCAGAGGCATGATATTCTTGTGTATGAAACCGCGCCTCTTGATACTGCATTAACAATTGCAGGCCCTGTTGCTGTCGAATTATATGCATCAACAACGGGCAGAGATACAGACTGGTTTGCTGCACTGTCTGATGTTGATACAGCAGGAGCTGTATTCCAAATTGCACGGGGAGGAATAAGGGCAAGATTCAGAAAATCTGTAAAAACCCCTGAACTCCCGGAACCTGGCCGGATATACAAGTATTCAATTGACTTATGGCATACAGGAATAACCTTTAAAAAGGGGCATAAAATTAGGATTGAGATTGCCTCGGCACAGTTTCCCATGTTTTCAAGAAATTTGAATACAGGCGGAAATAACGAATTGGATACAAAATTTGTTAAAGCAACACAGAAAATTTATCACACAGAGAAGTATCCGTCACGTCTTATAATTCCTGTGATTCATTTTAATAAATAAGGTATATTGTTTACTACATAATATGGAATTTATACGAATTTATTTAAGAGGTATAAAATGGATAATAAAGATAAATCCAAATACTATCTGGGCTTTATTTTCTGGGACACGGAAGATAAAAGAGTTTTTGTGCCAAAAAGATTTGGCGTAGGGTGGACATTTAACTTTGCCAACCAGCGTTCAATTATTATTCTGTTCGCTACAATTGTAGTTTGTATCTATCTATGCAGATTTCTGCATTAATTGTATTTTATTGAAAATAAAGAACCAGACCTTGATTTTGAGCGGCACTTAATTCCGGAATAAAATTGATATGACTGGACATGATGCCATGGAAAAGAAATACAGATCAACCAAAAGGATTAAATATCTAATACTAATTTTCTTTGTTGTCTCTTTGTCAGATTTGTTATTGAGCAAACCGGTGGATTCATCGTTTTTTTTCAGGCTTTGTGTCTATATTTTATTGTCAATCTCCCTCTTTATTTCACAAACAAAAACAATAGCAGAAATCAAAGGCGATAAATTATTATTCTACACAGGTATAGGGTTTAATGATCCGTCAGAAATAAGGTTGGATGAAATTAGCAGGGTCGAACGGCGGGGGAAGAGATTGCTTCTTATTGTACCTGAATTTAGAAAAGAATTTTCGGTTAATGCTGATAAAACAGTAATAGATCAATTAGAGAATGACTTTAGAGATATATTGAATTAGTTTAATTTGAAAAAGAAAAACGCATGATGGCGAAATCAATACTTTATCGATTATTTAAACTCGGTATGATTCCAAAAGAGCTGCGTGCTGTTCTTGAATCCGAGGGAATTATTGTATATGATGAGGGCATAAGAGGAAGATTTATTACAAAAGATTTTAAGGCTCCGGGTAAAAGGTTCAAATATCGGAGGGTAGGATTTGCCGGATTTCTTGTAATTACACGGAAACGGATGATTGCTTATGCATTCAGCAGAAGAGTTATTAATATCCCATTTGAAAATTCCAAAATATCAGCAATTACAGCAGAGCTTGTTAATCCTAACAGAATTAATTTTTCATTTAACTCTTCTGAGTTCCGAAAAGACTGGAAGGGTACTATTGATTTACAGTTTGATACAGCAAGGGCGCAGGAATTTTACAGTACTATAATGGATTTAAGTGATATAAAAATGTAGTTGATGTATTAAGGAGTACAATTTTAATTAAATTAAATACGAATATTATAAATGGCAAATAATAAGATTTTTACAGTGCAGCTTGAAAATTGTGAATGCTGCCCGAGAAAATGCAGTGTAAACAGGCTTAAAGGAGAAACAGGATTCTGTCATGTTGCTTCCTGCAGTTTAATCTCCCATTCAGGCCCTCATTTTGGGGAAGAACCTCCCATTTCGGGAATAAAGGGTTCAGGTGCTATTTTTTTTGCCGGATGCAACCTGAAATGCGTATTCTGCCAGAATTATCAGATCAGCCAGGAGTTTCAGTCCTATCCTCAAAAAAGGCTCTCAACAGATGAACTTGCATTGGAAATGCTGCTGCTTCAGGAAAAAGGCGTTCATAATATCAATTTTGTTTCACCGAGCCATATGATTTTTCAGATGGCTGATGCTATATATGCAGCTAAAAAGAAAGGGTTTGTTATTCCTGTAGTTTATAATTCCAACGGATATGATTCAGTTGATGCCCTGAAACAGATCAGCGGATTGGTGGATATTTACCTTCCTGACATTAAATATATGGATAATGAGCTCGGAGAGAAATTGTCCGCAGTGAATGATTATGCTGATATCGTTCCTGAAGTATTAAAAGAGATGCTTCATCAGGTTGGCCATCTGAAAACGAATAATAAAGGTATTGCACAAAGAGGCCTGCTTGTAAGGCATCTTGTATTACCGGGTTTTCTGAGGAACAGCAGGAAATGCCTCTCCTTTTTATCGGATTTATCCAAAAATACATATGTAAGTATAATGTCCCAGTATTCTCCTCAATATCAGGCTTCTAATTTTTCAGGAATAAACCGGGCTTTGACGAAGGACGAATATAATGAGATAGTAGATTATGCTATTGATATCGGGCTGAAGAATGCTTTTATTCAGGAAATTGAAAGTCAGGATAATTATTTACCTGATTTCGGAAGGGAAGCTCCATTTGTTTAGGGTTTGATTTTCTGCAGTTTAAAATCCGCGGCATTCTCTTTAAAAACAGTAAGGTTGCTTCGGTATTCCTTTTGAGCGGAATCCCCGCAAAGATATGTAAATTTTTTTAGTGTAGCTCAAAGGAATTAAACTTTCAACCATAACGGGGTTTTAACTCCAGAGATACAGGAGAAAATTTTTCCATTAAAGCAGCAAAAAGATACACCTGCTGTTTCGTTTTGGATACTTCCTTAAAACAAGATTGTTAACAGAAAAAATAATTTTGTCCTCTTACTTGCTATTAATCAAATAGTTACAATTTGACCAGAAATATTGATCTAACTATGGCATGGAAATTGCATAAATCAAATAACAAAACAAGTCATATTAGAGAGGCCGGAATGCCGTCTTTACATAATAAAAAATTCAGGACCATATTTATTGCAGCAATATCTGTTGCAGGGATTTTTCTCCTTTTTATTGAATCCGCACAGATGAGTATAATGCTTTCGGGATCTGATAACAGCAGCAGGAAAATTACTGGTATTGAAATGATTCTTAATCAGATGAATAATGAGTTGTCGAGAACCAGGCAAATTATAAGTGCAGAGCCTAAGCAGATTATATTTATTGATGATAACAACCACATTAACCGTTATTCATATGAATACAATACATTATGGAGAAACGGGGATCCTATAGCAACAGATATATCATCTTTTAATTTTGAGTACAGAAACCGGGTTGGCGCTCTCATTATTACTGCTGACAGATTTCTCAGGGATGTAAAAACTGTGGCATGGGTCGTTCGTTTTTCAGACGGGTCTGATGATCAGCTGAAAGACTCTCGTGTTATTCTTGCAAGCCTTCAATAATACTTTTTTTTAAAACTGAAATTCTGATATAAATTTATCATTTTTAAAAAAAATGTTTGTCTTTTAATAAACCTTTTTTATCTTAAAATAATCATTAAAAAATTTATTGTATTTTAAAATATAATTTTCATTTTAAGGTGAAAGGAGCTTCCCATGGGATTAAAACTGGATTCTCTTAAGAAAGTCGCAGAGGGTAAAACAAAAGTTATTTATGAGAACCCAAGTGACCCGAAATCTGTATATATGGTTTTTAAAGATGATATTACTGCCGGTGATGGTGCAAAACATGATGTAATTGAAGGGAAAGCTCTCGTAGACTGGAAAACAAATAGTGACATATTTGAGTATTTGAACCGATGCGGAATAAAAACTCATTATATTGAAAGGCCTCAGGAGAAGGTAAATCTTGTTAAAAAACTGGATTTTAAAATTAACCTGGAAGTTGTTACGCGCCGTGTTGCAGCCGGATCAATTTTAAAATGGAGCGATGTTGAAGAAGGTACATGGTTTAATCCGCTTATCACACAGTTTCACTATAAAGATGATCCTCTGCATGATCCCATGCTTGATGATTCCTATGTCGATTATATTATAAAAGCCAAAGACGGCGGCCATATTTATGCTGATATGAGAAAAATAAATGCAGAGGTTTTTAAACATCTTGAGAAGGCATTTTCAAAATTTAATTTGCAGCTTGTTGATATGAAACTTGAATATGGGTTAATTGAAAATCAGGTTACGTTAATTGATGAGATCAGCGGCGGTTCTTTCAGGTTGTGGCCATATAAGACAGATAGTCCGAATTTTAATCAGTCCAATGTCCTTGGCGAGCTGGATCCGTCTGCAAGGCTTGATAAAGATAATTACCGCCAGGGTGAATCTTTGGATAAAGTTCAGTCAAAATTTGAACAGATTGCTCAGATCACTTCATCATTTAAAGATGTTGCTGTGTGATTTTAAAATATTTATTTTTTGATTGATATCCTGCGTAATGTTATTTATGGGAAAAGGACACGGCTTATGAAATCCGATATTGTTATCAGAAAAGCAGAATTCGATGATGCTGAAATGATTGCAGAATTTAACAGATTAATGGCTATTGAGACTGAAGAAAAAGAAATTGCCAAAAAAGTGATCAGAAACGGCGTTCTTAATCTTATGAAAAATCCGCAATACGGTTTTTATATTGTCGCTGAATCAGGCGGAGAGACAGCGGGATGCCTGATGTTAACTTTTGAGTGGAGTGACTGGAGAAACGGACTTTTTTTGTGGGTGCAGAGTGTATATGTTAAACCTGAATTCAGAAGGCATGGTATTTATAGAAAAATGTATCAGTTTGTTAAATCTTACGCATCCTCAAGAGAAGATGTATGCGGCATAAGGCTTTATGTTGATAAAAACAACACCTCTGCACAGAAGACATATAAAGCTCTTGGCATGAAAGAGACTTCCTACTCTTTTTTTGAAGAACTAACCTGAATGGGTTAATTATTAAGTCTAACTCTTTTAATAATAGAGACTAAACAATGTCTGTTCTTAACAGGAGAACAAAATATAAATCCGAACATTCTGTTCTGCTTAAGAGATCATTAATTGTTACTCTAATTATTTTTATTCTAATTTTTAATATGTCAAAACGTTTTTCTCCCCTGCATAATAAACAGTTGCATTTTGATTATGCAGATATTTTTTTGGATGTTCCGGTTACTGATTCGAGGGGGGCGATGCCGAGGCCTCCTGATTTACCTAAAGTACCAATTCCTGTTGAGGATGATTATGTACCTCCCGATGAGACTATTCCGGATACTGATTTTGATATAAACAAAGGCATCCCTCTTTTTGATGGCAATACTGAGTCCGGAATCGGATCGGGTGCTTCTGCTCCGAGGCCTGTATTGGAAGTTATTCCGTCTTACCCTGAAAAATTGAGGAAACATGGAATAGGAGGTATAATTACACTTGATATTCTGGTTAACACAATGGGGTTTGTGGACTCAGTGAAAGTTATCAGCAATTCTTCACGTAGCAGTATTCTGGCGAAATCTGCAGTAAATGCCGCTTATAAAAGTAAATATTTACCTGCAAAAGTCAGAGGTGAACTAGTCTCCTACTGGCTGAGGAGAAGCTATAAATTTTCTAATAACAGATAATTATGGAGATGAGATGATAAGGGAAAGATTATGGAATGGGCATATAAAAGGCCTTATTCTGTTTATTCTACTATTCTGTACTGCTGTACAAGCTCAAAATTATATATCAGGTGATACCAGTTTTAAAGAGCAGGTTAAAGAGTACAAAATAATTCTTAAACAACACCCTGACAGTACAGCAGTACTGGAAAAGCTTATACAAGTTTTAATTGATAAGAAGGATTGGGGCTCAACCGAAATTTTTGCACAAAAACTGCTGTATAAACAGCCTGAGAATATATTTGCGCATTATGCTTTTGCAGTTTGTGAGAGAGAGCTCGGTAAAAACAATGCACCGATTTTGCGTTTGTTGAATTTTAAAAAGTCTGATAAATATTTCCAGAAAGTTGTGGAAATGGATTCTCTTTATAAAGATGTTTTTTATCAATGGGCCTTATTGAAAAGAATGAATGGTAAATACATTGATGCTGTTGAATTAATCAGAAAACAGATGAGGATTGATCCTCAAAATAACATTTACAGATATGAAGTATTCCATTTAATTGATTATATGGTTGAGGATGTATCTTCGGATTCAATAGAGACGTATTTAATTAACCGAAAGGATCCTTACAGCAGATATGCACTCGGAGAATTGTACAGAAGAAAAGGAGTTCTTGAAGCTGCCGATTCGGTTTTTTCTTCTCTTTTGAAAGATCACGGCCAAATGGAGCTGCAGCCAGTTTATCTGTCTCTCGTCAGACTGCGAATTACTCAGAAAAAATTTAAAGATGCTCAGAGGTTTTACTGGCTTGGTGTTGACAGCGTGTCAACAAATGCAGGGGCAATGCTGGTTACTGAAGGCCTTATGTTTATTGTTCATGCTGAGGAATACAGAGCACTTAAAAGATATAAGAGTTTTGCAGAGCTTAAAAGGATTGTTAATTATTTATGGATTAAAAGAAACCTTATGCCTGCAATGGAGTACAATTCCCGTTTGATAGAACATTATAGAAGATTGTTGAAAGCAGAGAAATATTACAGGTATGACGGTTTACGTCATGTTTTGCAGAAATCTGATGTTGCAAATACAATAGTATTCCCTCCGTGGTATTATGAGAATTATAAATTCAATGATATGGGTTTGATTTATATCAGGTACGGAGAGCCTGATGACAGAATAACCACCTTCGGCTCTGGTGTACCGTCTAATATTTCATGGCTGTACAGGCAAAGGGGGAACAGAACAAAGCTTATTTTTCATTTTTATATTGCGCCGGATGCTCCTCCCGGATACTGGACTCTGAAACCAATGGTTTCCTCGGGGCAAGAGCTTGAAAAACTCTATGACTGGGATACTAAATATTATCGGATAGCAGAATCTATTGGCGCTGACAGGGTTAAAAGTTCCGATAGCCAGACAGTTGATGACATTCAGGCAATTAGTGCAACTACATTAATGTCGGAACTTACTGATGAACGTATAAATGATGCTGAGTTTGCAATGAAACATGATGAGCAGAGATTCTCTAAGACTACTACGGTACTGCCCATGTCTTTTATTGCGAACAGATTTTTATATTCAGGTTCGAATACAGAAGTACAGTTTGCATATGCAATCCCAGCTGGTGAGATATTTAAAAAAGCAAAAAAAGATTCCATAACGCTTGAGGCTGGTATAACAGTGTTTGATAAATACATGAAAGAAGTATATAAAGATCTGCAGAGGTATAAACTTATAAAATCCGGGAAAAACAAACATATATATAAAAAACAGTTTATTGGAAAATTTGTATTTAAAGTTTATCCGGAGAAATATAATATTGCCATACATTGCCGGATTCCAAAAACAGATCAGCTGAACGGCAGCAGGTTCAAATATGTTGTTCCCAGGCCTGGCAGAAATAGTTTGAGTCTTAGTACGCTGCTGCTGGCTTATGATATAAAATTTAAAGCCGATTCTGAGAAGAGAATTAGAGGAAATCTCAATATTATTCCGAATCCGAGTCTTAGATTTTCAAAAAAAGATCCTCTTTTTATCTATTACGAAGTGTACAATCTTAAAAAGGGGGCTGATGATTTAACAAATTATACTGTTACGTTTAATATCAAACAAAAAGGGTCCCCCGGGAGAAAAGTTAAAAATCTTTTTGGAATTTTTGGAAAATCCGAGTCATATACAATAACAGTTCAAAATAAATATTCAGGAAAATCAGTTAAGGATTCAAATTTTTTAAGTTTTGATATGTCGAGTGCGGGAAAAGGGGAGTATAAACTGGAAATTGTTGTTCATGATAATGTAAGCAATTCCGAAAAACGTCAAAATGTCGAATTTACCTTGATGTAGATAGATTTTTCTGAGGATATTAATGCCTGAAAACGGAGTCTAATATGAGAAAAATATTATCTTTAATTTTAATTTCGTCTTTGTTGCTGCTGATAAAATGTGAGAAAGTACCTATTCCGGATATAGAAGTTCTTTATTATAAGTACATAATTTCTACACCTAAAGATTATAATGAGAGTAATAAGTATCCTCTTATTGTATTTCTGCACGGTTATCATGCCAATGTGAATTCCTATGATGATTATAAGGTTTTTGGCCTTGGTGATTATGCTGAAGAACATGAAGATTTCCCATTTATTGTTGTTGCTCCTCAAACTACAGAAGAGTATGAAGTAGATATTATATGGAAGCTTGTCCTAGATATAAAGGAAATGTATTCAGTGGATGAGGACAGGATTTATGTGACAGGTTTCAGTATGGGGGGGTCGGTTACTTATGATGTCGCGTCCGCACATACTGATAGCGTTGCAGCAATAGCTGTAATTGCAGGTGAAGGGGAAACACAATCAGCAGAATATCTGAAAGATGGTGCAGTATGGATTTTCCATGATAAGAACGATCCTGTAATATCTTATTCATCTGCATTGGATATGTATAATGCTCTGCTTGAAGCAGGTTGTGATGTCAAACTGACAAGTTACGATAACGGGACACATTCAGGATGGTATGAAACATATACTAATCCTGATTTGTATTCATGGTTTTTAGCACATTCTTTAAAAGAAAGATAGGGGGAAAATTGAAAAGAAGCAAAAAAATCAGTATAATTGCAGTTTCACTGTTTGTTGTAATGGTGGGAACAAATTCTGTATATAGCCAGAATCAGCGTAGATTTTTTATTAAAAAGAAAAAGCCTTATGCATTCAGTATGTTTGTCGGATCTGTAAGAGGTTTGGGATTTTCCGGCCGCATTCGTATTTTTAATGGAATACAAACAGAAGCAATGATTGGTGTTACGTCATTCATAGAATCTCGCTATTTTACTCCTTACCCGGGAAATATAGTAAGCTTTTCTTTGAGACTGCGGTCAAAATTATATAAAAGCTTATATGTTGCAGGCGGTATTTATATGGGATTGTTTAATGTTACTGAAAGTAGCAATGTTATCTCCAGTCAGCTTTTTAAATGGATGAATGGAGCGACATTATCATTTGGATTAAAAAATTTTTTTAAAAAAAGAGTTGGCCTGGAGGCCGGAGCTGTCTTTGGGCTGCCTGAATCCAGTTCTGATATTGTTAGTACAGGAGATGGCATATATTTAGTAAAATTACACAGGGAGCCTAAAGAGCTTTCTTTTTCGCCATTAATTACAGTAAATATAAATCTTTAATATTTGTGAGATTCCAGTATTTTCACGAGATTAATACAAACAAAGTGATAAAGAATAAATTAGTGTCGAAAATTGATTTATGTAGAGAATTTTGTGAACAGTAAGAGGTACATTAGATTGTATGTTTAATATGTAAGTGTAATAAAAACAAGCTGACAAATATTCCTGAAGATTGGCAGGGAATTTGCTGTAGATATTAATGTAATCATTCCCACAGAGTGATACATTTCAATCTCCTTTCCTCTTCTATTAAAAGCCGTTGTTATATTTAGCAGCGGCTTCTCTCCATTATAAAGAGAATGTTGTTTAATTCCCTTGATTTTTAATAAGAAATTATGTAAAATTTGTCTACCTGAATTAATAAAACATTATAATGGAGGCATTTAATGCAGATAGTTCATTACACTGAAATTGATCCTGAACCTGTCATAGCAGATAATGTAAAGGGTACTACAATCAGGTGGCTGATTTCAAAAGCAAAGGGTGCTCCTAATTTCGCAATGCGGTTTTTTGAAGTGGAACCAGGGGGCTTTACACCCCTTCATACTCATGATTGGGAGCATGAAGTGTTTATTATAAGCGGTAATGCAAGAGTCTGGAAGGATGGGCAGGAAGTTGAAGTTACGCCAGGCACTGCGATTTTTGTCCCTCCTATGGAGAAACACCAGTTTAAGAATACTGGTAATAAAACACTGCAAATACTTTGTCTTATCCCTGTTTATGCTGAAAAATAGTTACAGGTAATGTAAATGAATAAATCATTCTGGTTTTTTTCTGCAGTTATTATTTTTTCTTTAAGTAAGATATGTACAGGCCAGGTTATTGATCTTACACACAGAAAAGAGGTGTCAATTAATTTTGTATTTGTGAAAGGCGGCACTTTTGAGATGGGAGATTTGTGGGGGATGGGATTTAGTACCGATGAAAAACCTGTTCATGTTGTTAATGTCAGTTCTTTCTGGGTTAGTAATTGTGAAATAACAAATGAGATGTTTGCTGATTTTTTAAATGAAGCAGGCAATCCCGTTGAAAATGGCTCTCCATGGCTGGATATAAGAGATCCTGATTGTAAAATATTACTTAGAAAAGGTGTTTTCTATCCAAAAATCGGATATGAAAAACATCCTGTTGTAGAAGTAAGCTGGTTTGGAGCAAGGGCTTTTGCAAAATGGCTGGGCTGCAGGCTCCCAAAAGAAGCTGAGTGGGAATATGCTGCAAGAGATGAGGGCAAAAATATTCTCTTTCCTACAGGCAGGACATTAATTTTCAATCAGGCAAACATAAGCGGCGTAGCAGGGGATGATATTTATAAAAATACAGCGCCTGTGTGTTCCTTTCCTCCAAACAAACTTAAGATATTTGATTTTGCGGGTAATGTTTGGGAACTGTGTTCTGACTGGTACAGTGCATCATACTATGCTCACAGCGGGTATGATAATCCTGCGGGCCCTGATTCTGGAGCGGTCAAAGTCATACGCGGCGGATCATGGAAATATTCAAGGTGGAATTGCCGTACTGCAACAAGGGGAATGTTCCGGCCGGATGAGACACGCAATGATGTGGGTTTTAGAATAGTAAAAGATGTGAAACCTGAAGAACCGGGATATTAGAAATGCATTGCAGTAAAAGGGGCTATTATATCAGAGTTGAAAAATCTCTCAGTGTATCACTTCTGATTTTTATTATTATTTTTACTGTTTCAAAACATTATGGATCCGGTGAAATTTCCGGATTTCTGCAGATTAAAAAGATAGAGATAGACGTTGAGGAACTCCCCCCTATAACGCAAAAGAAAAAAACAGCGGAGATGCCCATGCTTCCCAGTGTTCCTATACCATCGGAAGATGAGCTGATTCCGGAAGATGAAACAATTGAAGATACGGATTTTAAAGAAGTTGATGATATACCTTCTCATGACAGCAAAGATTTTCCTGTAATTTCCAATAATATTGTCTTCAGGAAAACAACTGTCAAAGGGAAACAAATGAAATCAGGCTACGTAAAATTATTGGTCTTTGTAAATAAGTTCGGGCAGGTTGATAGTGTACGTGTAATTGAGAATACTACAAATTCCAGAAAGAAAGAAATGGTTGCTATTCGCAGGGCATATAGTACAAGCTATATTGACCAAATTCGCAAAAAACGGAAATCCAGGTGGATAGAGCGAGTTTTCAATTTTGATAGTCGGGAGCATTAAAAGAATGCGCAGGTATACTTATCTGTTTTTAATTTTTACTTTCCTGTTAAATGTTAAATTATCAGCACAGGATTTAAAAGTAAATAATGTAAAATTTACAGATCTTGGCGAAAAGATAATTATTACTTATGATTTACAGGGTGAAATTTGGAAAAAGTTTAAAGTTAATATTAAACTTTCTGATAATGGAGGCAGAAATTTTAAAATTATCCCCAGGGCTGTAACAGGTGATTTGGGAAATAGAGTAAAACCGGGTAAAAACAAGAAAATAGTCTGGGATTTATTTGAAGACTATCCGTATGGATTATTGGGTAATAATTTTATTTTCAAAGTTGAAGCGAAATACAAAAAAAAGAAGCCGCTTTACTGGATTTATCCTGTTGCTGCTTGTGTTGTTGTAACCCCCTTTTTATTATTCAGACATGTTGATAAGAGTGAGATTGTCATTGAAGTTCCTGCTTATTATTAGTTCGGAGATGTTGATTTGAAAAGAGTTTTTTACAGGTTTTTTATTGTTTTGATATTAACATTTATTAGCTGCTCTTCTATTATTGATCCTGAAAATTCAGGATCTGTACAACTTGTATTAATATCCGGCAGAATAGGGAAGATTTTATCGTCAATTAATACTGGTAATTCGTTGCGGAGAGTATCCTGCAGGATAGAACGTCGTGGATCTGTTTATTTTAATAAGGATCTGGAACTGCAGGGAGATTATTTCAAAGGAAGAATCAATAATCTGGATGTCGGGATAGGTTATGAAATATTTCTGTTGGGTTATGGAAGTAGCTCCAGATGTGATGTGTGTAGTTACAGAGATGGCATTAATATTAAAAAAGGATATGTTACATCAGTAACAATGGAATGGATAAAGTTTGTTTCAGAATTAGTCAGTCCTGTAAATGGTGAAATTGCAGATTCTTCCGTAATATGTTTTTCATGGAGAAAAGTGTCATGTGCATCTGATTATTATCTGCAGGTTGATGATGATTCTCTTTTTGTCTCTCCTTCTGTAAGTGTCCAATTAAGTGATACTTCCTATGCCTGGAAAATTAATTCATATAAAAAGACATATTACTGGAGAGTTGTTTGCCAATCAGGCAAATCTAATGGAGAATGGTCTGAAACAGGGAATTTCCGGTATGTCCCGAGCTCCGGAGTATAATTTATAAGAGAATATTTATGCATATAAAAAGATCAAAAGAGTTTACTATTTTGATGATTGCGTTAGTTGTAATTTTTGCAGGATGTTCTTCTGTAAAGCGCGTGATCTCAAGAGTCCCGGGCTTTCCGGATTATAAAAATGATAAAGATATGGCTGCACAGGCAGTAAGTAATCCTGGGTTTATCGGAAAGCTTGCAGGCAGAAGATTAAATATAAAAGGACAGACCAATATAGCATGCACTGTTGATGTTATTGACCCTGTACCTGACAATAAGCTTGGCCATGGAGAAACAATTACGTTTATTGTTACAGTACGTAATTTTTCCATGGATAGAATAATCCATCCTAAACTGGAAGTAAGTTTATATCTTAATGATAATCCCGATATCCTGAAGATAATTTTTTTAAATTCCCTTGATCCGGGAGAAAAGGCCGAGTTTAAAGAATATATCGAATGGCACAGAGATATTGCAGGTAAACTTATTAGATACAGGTTCAGAGTTTTTGACAATTTAACAAACAGTTCATCCCTTGTAATGGAAGAAGATATTCCATCTGCAAAATAGCTGATAATACTTAAAAAAAGTCCAAATTTTTATTTAAAACACGGAACTAACTTAAAAGTGCAACGTTAAATAATACGTTATACGTTTTAAATAATATATAAGCCATTCGCTGTTTAATCAAACAGGAGAGAGAGTTTAAAATGGAGGAAATTCAACGAGAGGTAAGATTATGATTGAGCTTCAGAATGTAACTAAAGACTATGGTTTAACCCGTGCTCTCGACGATGTATCTTTCTCTGTGAACAGGGGAGAGATAATAGGCTTTGTAGGCCCTAACGGAGCAGGGAAGACAACTGCAATGAAAATAATTACAACTTACAGCATGCCGACATCCGGAAAGATAACGGTAGGCGGATATGATGTTGTGGAAAATCCTTTTGAGGTGAGAAAGCTGATTGGCTATCTTCCTGAAACCGTGCCTCTTTACGATGACATGCTGGTTGATGAGTATCTCTCTTTTGTAGGAGAGGCACGCCATCTAAACGGTACTTTCAAGAAGCGAAGAGAGTGGGTAATTGATGCGTGCGGGCTGGAACCGGTTATTTATCGAAAAATAGGAGTTCTGTCAAAAGGGTACAAGCAGAGAACCTGCCTTGCACAGGCCCTTATTCACGACCCTGATGTATTGATACTTGATGAACCTACTTCAGGGCTTGACCCGCTTCAGATTATCGGAATCAGAAACCTGATAAAGGAGCTTGCTAAAAAGAAAACAATTATATTAAGCACTCACATTCTTCCTGAGGTGACTACAATCGCAGACCGTATACTTGTGATAAACAAAGGAAAGATTGTAGGGAACGGAAGTTTTGAAGAATTACGAGAGAGTGTTACAAAATACAGCATTATCTTCCTTAAAGTTAAAGGTAAAAAAAATCTGGTAGACAGCAGCCTGAAACAAATAAAACAAATACAAAAAATTGAATATAGTGACGATTCGTCAAAAGATACGGTGAGTTGTAAATTATATTATGAAACAGGTGCAGATATTATTCACGATTTGAACAAAATGATAAGAGATGAAAAGCTGGAAATAGAATCTCTTTATCAGGACAAACTTTCTCTTGAAGAGTCCTTTATAAAGCTCACTGCCCTTGGAAAAAGCACTGAGGATTTAACAGAGCAAGGAGGTATTAAGTGAATGATATAGGGATAATTTTCAGAAGAGAACTAAAAGCATATTTTTATTCTCCTATTGCGTATGTATTCAGTATAATATTTATCTTTCTTAATTCAAGTATCTACATGTTTCATCTTTTTTTCCTTGGCAATGCAGACATGCGTTCATTTTTTTCGACTCTTCCAATTATACTGGGGCTTGTATTCATACCTGCAGTGTCTATGAGATTATGGTCAGAAGAGAAAAAACTCGGTACTGTTCAACTCCTTCTTACATTGCCTATGAAGACAGAAAGTATTGTATTGGGTAAATTTTTTGCAAGTTTTATTTTTTACTGTGTTGCTTTGGCAGGAACTATAACAATTCCAATAGTACTGCTTTTCCTTGGTAATCCTGATTTGGGCCCGATAATCGGCGGTTATATCGGAGCAGTATTTCTTGGAGGATTTTTCCTTTCAGTAGGCATATTTATATCCAGCTTTTTTTCAGATCAGATTATCTCATTAATAATTACAAGCCTTGCACTTGGATTTCTTGCTTTAATAGGATGGCAGTATGTTCCCATGGTGATTGACGGCTGGATTCCGGGATTGGGCACTTTTCTATATAAATATATAGGGGTTACCAGGCATTTTAATGATATTGAACGCGGCGTGATAGACATTAAAAATATCATTTATTTTCTGTCCTATACTGCACTGTTCCTCTACTTAAACGCTAAAGTATTGGAAAGGAGAAAGTACTAACGATGAAAGTATTGAATAATAAGTTTACCACGACTTTTGTGGCAGGCACTCTGCTGCTTGCAGGTTGTGCAGTGCTGATTAATATGGTCTTTAATAATTTTCACGGAGGCAGATTTGATCTGACAGGAGATAGAATTTACACTATGAGTCCTTCAGTTACGAAAATTCTTTCAAAGTTAGAAGCGCCAATTGAAGTTACATACTACGTATCTTCGTCTGAAAAGATGCCGACACAGTGGAAAAACCTTGAAAGAGATGTGATAGATAAATTGAGAGAGCTAAAACTGGCATCAAGGGGGAAATTTAATTACAAGGTCTTTGACCCTTCCAAAGAAGAGGAGAAAGAGGCATATCAGGAAGATGTGCAAAAAGAGAAAGAAGCTAAAGGCCTTTTTGCAAAAAAACCAAAGAAGGTCCAAAGACAAAAGATTGCTGAAAGACTGTACGAAAAAGGTGTTATACCTATTGGTGTAAGAAGTACAAGCCGCGATGAAATTGCAGTAAAGAGGGTATACTCTTCTATAGTTCTGTCATATCTTGACAGGAAAGAGGATGTGATTTCTGAAGTTCGGCCGGAGAATTTCGGAAACCTTGAATACGAAATTATTTCCCGTGTTTACAAATTAATC
Organism: bacterium; assembly: GCA_021158245.1. NCBI lineage: Bacteria > bacterium. The sequence goes on from JAGGVB010000179.1 coordinate 56,958, forward strand.
TCCAGGAAAAAACCCGGAATAGCGTTTTACCCGGGTAAACCTGAAGCCCCTCAGCAGATGTACAGGTATTACGGACAGACTCCTCCCGACATGTATTCTAATGCAGTTAAACTTCTTAAAAAGGCCGGTTACAATGTAACAAGGACAAATATTACTGAAAAAGACCAGATTCCTGATGATATCAGTACTATGGTTCTGATGCTGGATCAACCCTTAAATGTCCGTCAGATGTTTGAGATTGACAAGCTTGTGCATAAGGGTGTTCATATTATAATGGCAGGGCAGCAGTACAATTACAGAATATATCCCTCAAGAACGCGTCCCGGCAAATTTGAAATTACAGGCATGTCTACCGGCCTGAATATCAGCGACTTAACAAAGAGCTACGGGATTGAACTGGGCAGTAATATGTTTATGGATGAAAATAGTGCATATATTCAGATACCTGTTTATCAGACCAGAAATATGGGAGGGCTGCAGTTTCGTGAGCAGAGAATGGAGCCTGTAAGAAAACCTGTAATAATTAAGATTAACCCTGAAAATATTAACAGAGACCTTTCAATCTCTAATAATATTGACGGCCTGTTTTTTATGTACGGATCAAGAATTTTATTAGATGAAAAAAAGATTAAAGAAGATTCTCTTTTTGAAAAAGTTCTTTTTACATCAAGCAAATATTCATGGACCGGAACAGGCAGAGGATGGGGGCCTGTAAATACAAATCCTCCGCAGAGAGGCAGTTTTCTCGGAAAGCAGCCTCTTGGTGTATACATCAAGGGCAAATTCAAAGCAAAATATCTGAATCAGGATGTTCCCCCGTGGAAAGCTTCTTCAGATAAGAATAATAATGATACTGCTTCCGTACAGGAAAAGATTACAGGAGAAGCAGTGCCGACACAGATTATTGCGATAGGCTGCAGCAATATGTTTAAGAATGATGTAATGCAGTATATTGACAGCCATCAAAAATTTCTTGTGAACTGCGTAGATGCTCTGACTCTTGGCGATGAATTGATAAATATTAGAGCAAAAAATGTAACGCCGAGAAGAATAAGAGAAATAAGCAGTGTGGGCAAGGCTGCAGCCAAAGCTTTTGTTCTGCTTTTTACTCCGCTTCTTTTTATAGCAGCAGGTATATATTTAACAATAAGGCGTAAACGTAGAGCATATAACAATTGATAATTTTCAAACAAAATATGAAAGAGGTGAGCTCAGATGAGTGAGAGAAATCTTAAAATATTCGGGATTGTGTTTTTATCTCTTCTCCTTATCTACATAATTACAAAACCGAGGAACCACAGTATAGATATTGACAAACTGGTTCAATCTGTTGTAATCGGAGTTGAACCGGAGGATGTCGGAAGTATTGAAGTTTACAGGGAATTGGGAGAGAATAAAAGCGCAAAAATTCTGTTTCTTAAGAAAGATAACCAATGGAGAATTGAGAGCCATTTTAACTGTAAAGCGGAGAGCAGCAGGATTTCAAGCCTGATTAACGATGTCCTGGAGATGACAGGTAAAGTACGTTCCTCTGATCCCGCCCGTTTTGACTTATATAAAATCGGCGACAGTGAGGGGATTCATCTTCTGTTAAAGGATAATGGAGGCAATCCTCTTGCCAATCTCATTATAGGAAAGAAACCTGAAGACCCGAGTTCCGGTTTTGTAAGGATTGCAGGAAGGAATAAGGTCTATTTTACTGATAAAAGCCTTCTTGCCAGTCTTGGTATTTATGGTGATATTGATACTTTGACAACCTTCAGTGTTGACAGGTTTGTTGACCTTGATGCTGTTACCCAGGATAGAAGCAAACTTGATATGGTTGGAGTTGTGAAAAATAGTAAGAAAGTGGTTGTGCGTCAGAAAGAAAAAGAGCAGCCGAAAGCAAAGAGTGATACTACAAAAGCTCCGGTTAAAAAGAAGGTATGGGTCCTTGTACGCGGGAAAAAAGAGGTCTCAATTGACCAGAATGAGGCAAAGAAATTTCTTGACAATGTTACAAAAATATCCGCTCAGGAAGTTGTTGATCGCCTCGGAGGTACATTTTCAGATTACAACAAGAGTGTAAAGTACGGATTTCAGAATTCAGCAAAGTACATTGTTTTCAGAAAATCTGACGGGACTCAGCAAGTCGTAGTCTTCGGGAAACCCTATGATAAAGATAAGGGCTTTTACATGCTTGTTAAATATGATGACGGGCTTGTATACAAGGTTTTAAAAAGTAAATGCGATGATATCTTTAAATGGATAAAGGAATTACCTGAAAAAGCAGTAAAAAAATAGTTTAGCTGGGGGCTGTATCAAAAGGTTCAAAAAAATAATTGCAATTCCTGCTATGGCGGAGGAAACAAATTTTTCGGTTCATGCTAAATTCAATCGTTCGCTTTGTTGATTAGCTCCTTGTGTTGATATTAGAAGTTTTTTGATACAGCCCGGTATCAATCATTCTGAAAGCATTTTTAAAAATATGTAAAAAGTTCTTGCTTATTTAATGATATTTGTATATACTAAAGAAAAAGAGATCCCCAAACTAAAAGACGTTTCTGATCTATGTTCTCAAAAGTGTTCAGCGCTGCTGTCCTCGGCATAGAAGGGTATATTGTCGAGGTTGAAACTCACCTTGAAAATGGACTACCAAGTATTGCAACAGTGGGGCTGCCTGAAGGTGCTGTCCGGGAATCAAAGGAAAGAGTTTGGGCGGCTATCAAAAATAGTGGTTTTTCCATACCGCGTAAACGGATGACAGTTAACCTTGCTCCTGCTGACATCAGGAAAGAGGGGTCTGCATTTGATCTTCCGATTGCGCTGGGAATACTGTATGCAAGTTCTCAGATATCGTCGGATATTTTTAATGAAACCGTAATACTCGGAGAACTTGCTCTTGATGGAAAAATCAGATCTGTCAGAGGTGCGTTGCCTATTGCAATAGCAGTAGGGCAGCACGAATTTAAGCGGGTAATTCTGCCTGCTGAAAATGCAAACGAAGCTGCAATAGCACGGGGGATTGATGTCTTTCCTGTAAAAAGCCTGAGAGAAGCTGTTGAAGTTCTTGAACAGGAAAATTCTCGGCATCCTTTTAAAGTAAATATTGATGAAATTTTTTCAGACAGCAGAAAATATAATGTTGATTTCAGTGATGTGAAGGGTCAGCAGCATGTTAAACGTGCTCTTGAAGTAGCAGCAAGCGGCGGGCATAATGTTCTTTTAATCGGGCCTCCGGGGTCAGGTAAAACAATGCTTGCAAAACGGATGGTTACAATTCTTCCTGATATGACTCTGGAAGAAGCTCTTGAAACGACTAAGATACATTCGGTTGCCGGAATTCTGCCTGAAGGGAAAGCCCTTGTTGCATCGAGGCCTTTCAGATCGCCGCATCATACAATCTCTGATGCAGGGTTAATCGGAGGGGGGCATATCCCGCGGCCTGGAGAGGTGAGTATTTCTCATCATGGTGTTCTTTTTTTGGATGAACTTCCGGAATTCAAAAAAAATGTGCTGGAAGTAATGCGCCAGCCCATGGAAGATGCAAAAGTAACTATTTCCCGCGCTGCACTATCTTTGACATATCCGGCAAATTTCATGCTTGTGGCTGCAATGAACCCGTGCCCGTGCGGGTATTTATCTGACCCCAATCATGAATGTACTTGTACGATTCCTATGATACAGCGTTACAGATCAAGAATTTCCGGGCCCTTGCTTGACAGAATGGATATACATGTTGAAGTCCCTGCAGTAAAATATAATGAACTTGCTGATAAAAGAGACGGCGAATCTTCCGAAAGAATTAGAGAAAGAGTTGTAAAAGCGAGAAAATATCAGCTGGAAAGATATGAAGGAACATCGATATTTTGTAATGCAGATATGACTGAAAAACATCTTAAAAAATATTGCATTATTGAAGGGCAGAGTGAAGGGCTGATGAAAAGAGCAATTGAAAAACTCGGTTTATCAGCAAGAGCATATACCAGGGTTTTAAAAGTTGCCAGGACAATAGCAGATCTTGAAGATAAAGAAAACATTGAAGTGCAGCACATAAGTGAAGCAATTCAATACAGAAGCCTTGACAGAGATTTTACTACTATGATGTAACAGGAATTTTACATGCCAATTGTAAATTATGAAGAAAGAGAAAATTTTGTTATTCTAAGAATAAACGAACCGAAGATTTTTCAGGAAAAGGTGTTTATTTTCAGAGAACAGATACTCAACATTATGAAAAATAACATAGATAAGTTTATTCTGGATTTATCGGAAGTGGAGGTTATCAACAGCTCGGGCCTGGGCGTTTTACTTTTAATGCATGACAGACTTGACAAGAAGAATGGTAAAATGGTTATATGTGGGCTTAACCCCCTTTTAAAAGAGCTTTTTAAGAGGATGAGGCTGAATGACATCTTTCAAATAGAAAATTCAGTAAAAGATGCCGAAGAGTTATTAAATTGAAATTTTGCAGGGTGTTTGGCTGTTTATAAAACAGTATTAAAAAACCCTGCAACCTCGTCCCAGCCTATAAAGAACCCGCATTACACGGTGGGTGTCCTCCTGAACGCTTTTTACTTCCACTCTAAGGAGGCTTGTAATAGACGCCAGAGCCGGACTCCCAAATTTACAACTTGACTCTTTATAGTTGCGAAAAGGACTCAATTACAGGGTTACCTATTTTAAGTTAGTTGCAACACTTTAATTTGGAAAATTTATAAGCAAATGTCAAGAGAAAATGGTGATTAACTTGATTAGATATTTAAAAATTATTTGTATTTATGCAGGAATAATATTTCTTGCGGGCATGTTTATAGACAATAATTTATTGGCTCAGTCTAATAAAAGGCCAAGGGCAAGAGAAGCTTGTGTGGTAATTGGTGTTATATCCCCTGGTAAATATAATGCAATCACTGATGTAAAAGGTGTAAAGGTTGGACATGTTACTATCCAAAAGGGAGATTCAGTTCGTACCGGAGTTACTGCTGTTCTGCCTCATGACGGGAACATTTTCAAGGAAAAAGTACCTTGTGCTGTTTATGTGGGTAATGGTTTTGGCAAACTTGCAGGCTCAACTCAGATAGAGGAACTAGGCAACATTGAAACACCAATCATTTTAACAAATACATTGAATGTAGGTACTGCTGTGAAAGCAGTTGTTAAGTATACTCTCAGCCTTCCCGGAAATGAAGAAGTTCGTTCTGTTAATGCGGTTGCAGGAGAAACAAATGATGGGTGGCTGAATAATATAAGAGGATTTCATATAACAGAAGATGATGTTATTAATGCAATAAAAAATGCTAAGGGTGGAATTGTGGGGGAAGGATGTGTTGGTGCTGGTACGGGAACAACATGTTTAGGATTCAAAGGTGGTATAGGAACATCTTCACGAGTATTACCGGATGCTCTCGGAGGATGGACGGTGGGGGTGTTAGTACAAACAAATTTCGGCGGGATTCTGTCGGTAAACGGAGCACCTGTGGGAAGGGAACTCGGGAAATACTCATTCAGCAGGTACCTTCCTGATGATGAAGAGGGCTCCTGCATGATTGTAATAGCAACAGATGCTCCTCTCTTGCACAGGAACCTGAAGCGTCTTGCTTCAAGAGCAATGCTCGGCCTTGGATTGAGCGGAGGATTTTCAAGTAACGGCAGCGGAGATTATGTCATCGCTTTTTCTACAAACGAGAAATGTAGAATAAAATCTGATAATAAAAAAAGCGTGGAACGTTTTGAGCAAATTCCAAACAATAAAATGTCTCCCTTATTTTTAGCAGTTGTAGAAGCAACGTATGAAGCGATACTTAATTCTCTTTTTGCTGCTGAAACTGTAGTTGGAAGAGATCATCATAAAGTTGAGGCACTACCAATTGAGAAGACAATAAAAATATGTAAAAAATATAACTCTTTAAATTGGGATAAATCCTTGATTAATAATAGATAAATAGGCGGTAATTATGAAAAATTTAAAATTTATATTATCATTCTTTATTGTTTTGATTTTGTGCTATTCTCCTAATTTAATGTGCGGCTCAAATGAAATACTAGTAATAGATGTTAAGGGGCCCATAACCCCTGTAAAACTCAAATATATCAGTGAGAATCTGGACAAGGCAGAGAGAGGGAATGCAGAATGCCTGATTATAGAGCTTGATACTCCGGGCGGGCTTATGCAGTCAACCTGGGAAATCGATAAAAAAATATTATCTGCAAAAGTGCCGGTAGTTGTGTATATTACACCTACAGGAGGAAGAGCTGCATCTGCCGGAGTGTATATTACATACGCTTCACACATTGCAGCAATGGCACCAAGTACAAATATCGGATCTGCCCATCCTGTTACAATGGGCAAACAGGATACTTCAAGTGTAATGCTTGAGAAAATTACCAATGATGCTGCTGCACACATAAAGGGCCTGGCGGAAACGAGAGGGAGAAATGCAGAATGGGCGGAAAAAGCGGTCAGGGAAAGTGTGTCGATTACTGCAAAAGAAGCAGTAAAAATAGGCGTTGTGAATTTTATAGCAAAGGACAAAGATGATTTGCTCCGGAAGCTTGACGGGCGTAAAATAAAACTTGTAAACGGATACAAGACAATAAAAACGAGGGATGCCAATATAAAGTTTGAACCAATGAGCTGGCAGTATAATATTCTTGATAAGATTTCCGACCCTAATATCGCTTATTTGCTGATGCTTGCGGGTATGGCCGGAATATTTTTTGAGCTGAAAAGCCCCGGAGCAATTTTTCCCGGTGCTATCGGCGGGATTTGTCTTATTCTCGCTTTCTTTTCAATGCAGGTTCTACCTATTAATGCTGCCGGAGTTTTACTTATTCTTCTTGGTATTCTCTTTTTTATCCTTGAACTGCATATTACGAGTTTTGGATTATTAACAATAGGAGGTATTGTGTCAATGCTATTAGGATCTTTAATGCTTTTTAAATCTCCGGAAATGAGTGTTTCTCTCGAAATTGTCATCCCAGCGGTTCTAGGCATGGCATTCTTTATTGTTGTTGCTCTCGGGTTGGCACTTAAAGCCCAGAAGAAAAAAGTTAGTACCGGGCTGGAGGGGCTGGTCGGAGAAAAAGGTGAAGTTGCAAGAAAACTCGGTGACTTCTATCAGGTTCGAATTCATGGTGAAATATGGAAGGCAATGTGTGATTCTTCTCTTAGAAGCGGTGATAAGGTTGATGTTCTATCTGTTGACAACATGATGTTACGAGTTGAAAAAATCGTTAAATAATTAATTGAAAACAGGAGGAAGCTATGTCAGGATTAATTACTTTATTGTTACTGGCCATATTTATTTTTGCAAGTGCGGTCAGAATTTTAAAAGAGTATGAAAGAGGTGTGATCTTCAGACTTGGACGGCTGTCCGGTGTGAAAGGGCCCGGTTTAATTCTCCTTATCCCGGTTGTTGACCGTATGGTAAAAGTGAGCTTGAGAACAGTTGCAATGGATGTTCCGCCGCAAGATGTAATTACCAAAGATAATGTGTCTCTTAAAGTTAATGCTGTTGTGTATTTCAGAGTCATGGAAGCAGGAAGAGCTATTGTGGAAGTGCAGGACTACCTTTATGCAACATCTCAGCTTGCGCAGACAACTCTGCGTTCTATTTTGGGGCGTTCCGAGTTTGACGAACTTCTGTCTGCACGCGACAAAATAAACGAAGAGCTTCAGACAATACTTGATAAACATACTGATCCGTGGGGCATTAAGGTATCTCTTGTTGAGGTAAAACATATTGATCTGCCTGAAGAGATGAAAAGGGCAATTGCACGTCAGGCAGAAGCTGAGAGAGAGCGCAGGGCAAAGGTTATTCATGCAGAAGGAGAGTTCCAGGCTTCCGCACGTCTTGCAGAAGCTGCAGGTATTCTGGGAAAAGAACCTACAGCTATTCAACTTCGTTTCCTTCAGACATTGACTGAAGTGGCAGCAGAGAATAATTCTACAATGATTTTCCCGGTGCCGATTGATTTGTTAACACCTTTTTTAAAAAAGGATGAAAAATAGATAGAAAAATTTAGAAAAATTTATTACAATATCTATCATAGTCGATAATGTACCGCACAGGGGGGCATGATGCCCTTCTGTGTATTGTAAATTGTTTTTACGGAGGAATTTTCATGCAGTCCTGGCAGCGAATTAAGTATGCAGCGGAATGGGGTTTCTTTTTTGGAATTATTTCCTGGCTGTTATCAACAGGGTTTTCCAGCCACATCCCTACATGGGGAGTTTGGGGGATTATTCTTTCACGAACAGTAATGGGATTTATTTCCGGTGCCGTTATTTGGAAAATTTCATGGATTTTAAGAGGCATAATAATCAGCCTTTTGGTTAATATCCCTTGCGGTATTGCAGCAGCGCTGCTTGGTGCAGGATGGGAAAAGGGATTTTGGCCTATGATGATATCGGGAATTATTTTCGGAGTAACAACAGAATGGATTCTGAAAAGATATGATCATAAAGAAGAGTTAGAAGAGGGAGATCAATAGTGAGTCTTGAAATAAGACATGTAACGGCAAAGAAAGATTTGAAAAAATTTGTCATGTTTCCATATGAGCTGTACAAAAATGATCCTGTATGGGTTCCGCCTTTAATTGTGGAAGAGAAGAAAAAGTTCGTGCCGAAATCGAATCCCTATCTTAAAAGATGTGATTATGCTCTTTTCCTGCTGTTTGATAACGGCGAAGTGGCAGGACGTATCAGCGCTTTTGTTGATCCGGTATCTCTTGAATGCTGGGGAGAGCCTGTAGCTCTTTTCGGTTCCTTTGAGTCTTATGATAATCAAGAATATGCGGATAAACTAATTGATGCAGCCGCTTCATGGGCCCGTGATAAGGGATTTAAAAAGATGTGGGGGCCGATGCGTTTTGAATCACAGGAATGGGGTTTCCTTGCAAAAGGATTTGACAGCCCTCCAATGATAATGGCGCCGTACAATCCTGATTATTATAATACTCAAATGATTAAATACGGTATGAAAAAAATAAAAGACCTGCTTGTCTATGATGTTGATTCTCCTGCCAAATACGTCCTTCCCGAAAGATTTATTCGTTTATCAGAGAAGATTGGAGAAAAATACGGAGTAAAAGTCCGGCCTATTAACATGAAACACCTGAAGGAAGATGTGAGAAAAATAGTACAGGTTACAAATGAATCCACTTCAAATAACTGGGGATTTGTGCCTGTAACCCCTGAAGAAGCTGACGATATGGCTGAATCTTTAAGGCCCCTAGTGAATCCTGATATTGTTATGATAGCTGAAGTGGGCGACAGGCCTATAGGATATCTTATTGTCCTTCCTGATGTTAATCAGCTTTTTAAGGATTTGAAAGGGAAGTTGTTTCCTGTGGGTATCTGGAGGATGCTTTTTCAGAAGAACAGGATTAATCAATTCAGGGTTTGGGCACTTGGAATGATACCGGAGTATCAGAGAAAGGCTATTGACACCTTGTTTTATAAAAGGCTTTACGAAGTTCTTGTACCAACAGAGCCTGCAAGAGTAGAAGCTAATTATATCCTTGAGGATAATATGGCAATGAATAATCCCATTTTAAAAATGGGGTTTAAGGAGTATAAAAGATACCGGGTATATGAATTGAATTTATCAGAATAAGCGGAAAAACTTAATTGTGAATATTTTTTACTCAATCTCACAAAAAACATTACGAGCCGGATACGATGCAGAAATTTTTTAATACTAAATCAGATGATTTAATTATAACTTTACCGGAACCTGACAGGAATGGCAGCGTATCATTAGAAGAGGCAATTTCAACACGGAGATCAATCAGGGAGTTTTCAAAAAAACCGGTTGACATAACGGAGCTGTCTCAGATTTTGTGGTCTGCACAGGGGTCTCTTGGTGAAGAGATCGGCCGTACAGCTCCGTCTGCCGGCGGAACATATCCGATCGAAGTTTATGCTCTTGTAATGAGAGTAAATGATGTAAAGCCGGGTATTTATCTATACAAGCCTGAGAACCATACTTTGAAGCTTGTAAAAAGAGGGAAATTTGCAAAACTGCTTAAACAGGCTGCACTTAGCCAGGAGTCAATTGAACTTGCTCCGCTGAATATAATCATTGCTGCGCGGTTTCAGCGTACTGAATCAAGGTACGGCAGCAGGGCAAAAAGATATGTGTATATGGAGTGCGGCCATGTCGGCCAGAATGTCCAGCTTGAAGCATGTTCTCTCGGCATGGGTAGTGTTATAGTCGGGGCTTTCAGGGATGATGAAGCGAAGCAGGTTCTCGGTATTGATGAAGAAGTTTTATATATAATACCAACAGGGAAGAAAAGAGTAAATAATGAAAAAGCCGTCTGAAAATTTGATTAATAGCATATCAAGGCGGCAATTCTTAAAAATTTCATCAGCCGGTACATTTCTTCTTTTTGACGGGGCAGTGGGGGGAAGCGGTGTTGATACTGTTAAAGAAGCAAGATACTATAAAAAACTGGCAGATAAAAAAGTACAATGTATGCTCTGCCCTTGGCAGTGTATTACAAAGCCGGGACAGAGAGGGCACTGTGAGGTAAGAGAAAACAGAGACGGAAAGTACTATTCTCTTGTCTACGGACGAATTTCCGCTTACCATAATGATCCTGTTGAGAAAAAACCTTTCTTCCATTTCCTGCCTGGAACAACAGCTTTTTCAATTGCCAGTGTAGGCTGCAATGTAGATTGTAAATTCTGCCAGAACTGGGAAATAGCAAGAAGGCGCCTCAAAGAAGTCCCTTACGCACGTTTTACGCCTGATTTTGTTGTTAAATATGCGTTGGACTGGGGCTGCACTTCAGTTGCTTTTACCTACAATGAACCGACAGTTTTTAACGAGTTTATTTATGACGTCTCTGAAAAAGCAAAAGAGAACAATCTTCGAAGCATTATTATCTCAAACGGATTTATAAATAAAAAACCTGTTGCTGATCTAAGCAGAGTTATAGATGCATTCAAGGTTGACCTTAAGTCTTTTAATGAATCCTACTATCAAAATATTGTACACGGCAGACTGCGGCCGGTACTTGATACTCTCGTGCAATTAAAAGAATCCGGTGTGTGGACTGAAATTGTGTACCTTGTTGTACCCACGCTGAACGATGATCCTGCAGAAATCAGAGATATGGCAAAGTGGATAAAGAAAAATATAGGCCCTGATGTGCCTCTTCATTTCAGCAGATTCTATCCTAAGTATAAATTAAAAAATTTACCGCCTACTCCTGTTTCAACTGTTGAAAAACTAAGAAACACTGCTCTTGACGTTGGCCTTAATTATGTATACATTGGGAATGTACCGGGGCATGAAGGAGAAAATACGTATTGTCCTTCATGCGGTAAGCTGGTTATCGGCCGTATGGGCTTCCGGATCACTGAAATGAAATTGAAAAACGGAGTGTGCCAATATTGCGGGTATAAAATTTCCGGAGTATGGAGGTAAAAAACAAAATGGGCGGAATTAAAAATTGTACTTTTCTAAAGTTTCTTGTTTTTATTTGTACACTTAACATGATGTCTTCTGTGGCTTTTGGCCAGACTAATGATATACGCAGGCCTGCGAAAGCAGGACAGTTCTACCCTTCTGATCCGGAAGTACTCTCAAATATAATTAAAAGATATCTTGATAATTCGGAGATTGTTAATATAGAAGGGCCAATAACAGGATTGCTGGAACCTCATGCGGGATATGAATTTTGCGGACAAGTAGCTGCAAGCGGCTATCGTCAGATTGAAGGCAGCAGTTATGATGTTGTTGTAATAATGGGGACATGTCATTACAAGGGCATTACCGGAGGTGCCCTTGGAGATTGGGATGCGTACGACACTCCACTCGGTTCGCTAAAAGTAGATAAAAAACTTGTAAATGAAATTGTATCCATGAGCAGCCTTCTATTTGTTGACAGATCTGCACATCTTTATGAACATTCCATAGAAGTGCAGCTTCCGTTTATACAAACTGTACTCCCCGGAGTCCCGATTGTTCCTATAGTAATGGGGCGTTTGTCATATGGACAGGCAAAGGAAATAGCAAAAGCAATTATTAAATCTGTGAAATCAAAGAAAGTACTGTTTATAGCAAGTTCCGATATGTCTCACTATCCTTCTTACAGAGATGCATATGAAGTAGATCTCAAAACGCTTGATCAGATTAAAAAAGGAGATCCCAAAGGGCTACTTCGATTAAACAATGATGTGATGAGAAGAGGCATTCGAAATCTTGATTGTACACTATGCGGTCTCGGTACAGTTGTAACTCTTATGATAATCTCAAAGGAAATAGGTGCAGATAAAGTGCATATACTTCCTTATATGAACTCCGGTGATATTACAGGTGAGCGGAACAGAGTTGTAGGATACGGATCAGCTGTTTTCTATAAGGAAGTAAGGGATAAGAGGGAAAAAACAAAGAGATCCGAAGGAGATGGAATGTCCGAACAAATTAAATTTTCAAACCTGGAAAAGAAGAAGCTTTTTCAGATAGCAAGAAAAAGCATAATGGCGGCTTTAAAAAAGAGAGCCATTCCTCATTTTGATGTTCTGGAAGAAAATCTTTTATTAAAAAGAGGCGTTTTTGTTACACTTATGAATCATGGCAGATTAAGAGGCTGTATAGGCCATTTTGGAGCTGATATGCCTTTGTGGAAAATTGTTTCACAAATGGCTGTTGCAGCTGCAACCCAGGATTACAGATTTACGTATAATCCTGTGACATCCAAAGAGATGGATGAGATAGATGTAAAAATATCAATTCTGTCTCCGCTTAAGCGGATTAAATCAATTGATGAGATTAAAACAGGTATTCACGGAATCTGGATAAAGCAGGGTGTCAGAAGCGGCACATATCTTCCTGAAGTTGCAACTGAAATGGGGTGGAACAGGCGGGAATTTGTAGAACATTGTGCAAAGGAAAAAGCAGGCCTTGCTGCTGATGCCTGGAAAAAAGGGGCGGAGATGTATATTTATACTTCTCAGATACTGTCGGAAAAAGATGTTAAATAAATTAAATATAAAAATAATTTGGAATTTGGTTTCATAAGAATTATATTTTTATGTGTACAGGGTGTTAAATCTATACGGAGGATATAGAATGAATATTGATGTCAAAGATAAAAACGGAGTTAATGTTATTTTCGTAAAAGGTAATTTGATGGGCGGGGAAGAGACTATTGCCGTTCATGAAAAAGTTAAGAAATTGGTTGAGCAGGGCAAGAAGAAATTCGTTATTGATCTGTCTAAAGTTAAATGGATGAATAGCTCCGGCCTCGGTA
>JAGGVB010000180.1 GCA_021158245.1 bacterium
CAATCAAAATCCAAAAACCACTCCGCCTGAAATTACTTTCTGCGCAGACATGTTGTAATCCGCATGAATTTTTACAACGTAGAGATTCAGTGCAGCACCAATCGTAGTTCTAAAATGATTTTCACCCTTAAGATCAAATGCTACAGCCGTTGATTGGCTGCCATCCGTATATGTGTAGCTGATATTCAATGTTGATTTTTCCATACCTGCAGCTCCGTACAGAGTAAGCACACTGACAGAGTAACTTGCCTGAAGCCCTGCAAACGTAGCTGTTGCGTCAATTATATCTCCTACAGTAAATTTCTGATGATAATAGGCTGCTGCAATATCTACAAACATAAGAGGGAAATATTGGCTCAAATTGTGCCTGATTCCCCAACCGTAAAGTTTTATGTCGCCTATTTCATCGTCAATTTTGTATTTTACATAGCGCAGAGTAAAATCCGTACCAAGCAAAGATCCCACAGTAAGTTGAGGTACTGCAAGAGGGAAAAAGTCAGTATCCAATACACCTCCCGGGAGTTCAATACCATTTACTGTAACATTCTCCTCGTCACCGAAAATAGTGGGAAGGATTGTGCCGGCAGGAGGCTGCCACCCCATCTCAGGCTGAGGGGTGAAAGTTTTTTTATCAGCAGGGATGGGTGCATACATGGCTTTGATTCCAAAATCAATATGAAGGCCGAAAGTTTTAATTTTTGCCGAGTAGAAAAAACCGCTGTTCAGATTGGCACCAAAAGCATCTGCGAGAGGCTGAAGGTAAAGCTTTCCGTTAACAGATGTGTATTTTGATACATTGTTTTCGATATCCTGTGCCTGCAGGGCAAAGGCATTCATCATTAAAAACATGCATGACATAATTATGATATAACGTTTCATGGCCAATTCTCCGATTTGATTAATATGAAGTTATTAGAAATTGGCACATAATTTTGTATTTTGCAACAAAAAAGTAAAAAAATTCAGATAACAGTAATTTTTCCGTTTAATGTACCTTTGATAGTATTGTAGTTTTCAATGAAATTTAGCACTGCTTCAGGGATTGAATCCAAAATATCAGCAGCAGTCATCCCGCGCTGTCCGATCTTTTCCGCAGCGATATCTCCTGCCATTCCGTGAATAAATACACCTGCTTTAATGCTTTCCGGAATTTCCATTCCCTGGCCGAAAAGAGCTGCAATTGTGCCGGTCAGCACATCTCCTGATCCGGCAGTAGCCATGCCGTTGTTACCTGTTATGTTAATCCATATTTTATTATCAGGAGAACATATTAAGGAATGCGCCCCTTTAAGCACAACATAGGAGTTTGTCTTTTCTGCAAGATTTTTTACTGCACTGACAGGGTCGTTTTGAATGGTTTTGACGGAGAGACCTGTTAGCCTGCTTAATTCGCCTGCATGGGGAGTAAGAAGCGTCGGGCCTGAGCGTTTTTTAAGTATTGACAAATCATTCTTTAATGCAGTCAGGCCGTCGCCGTCAATTATCATAAATTTATTAATTCTTGCTGCAAGTTCACGTATAAGTATCTGCGTTTCATCATTCAAAGAAAGGCCGGGGCCCAAAACAACACAATCACTTATTCCCGCAGTTTCCTCAATTTTTAAGCGATTACTTTCACACATTGAACCTTCTGCATTTGCAGTCATGGGAACGAACACAACTTCAGGCGCCTGCTGAGCAATGTGGGGAATCATAAAATCAGGAGCTGCAAGTCGGACATATCCTGCTCCTGCCTTGTATGCTGATAAAGATGAAAACAGAGGTGCTCCGTAATAAGTTTTTGCTCCTGAAACAACAAGTATGTTTCCGAAACTGCCTTTGTGCCCCATTGGATTTCGTTCCGGAAGGAGGCCGGGGATGTTTACTTCGGTTTCAATTGAATCATCGTTATAAAGTTCAGGGGGAAAGGATATATGTGATACGTAGAGCCTGCCGGAAAAATCAAAACCCGGATACAGCATAGTGCCGTATTTAGGAAGTCCGAAAGTGACTGTAAAATCTGAAAGAACAGCCGAACCCATAATCTGTCCGGTGTCGCCGTTTATACCTGATGGAATGTCTACAGATACAACAGGCAGGCCGCTTCTGTTTATCCATTCGATTGTATCCCTGTAAAGGCCTTGTACATCTCTTTTAAGACCTGTACCGAAAATTGCGTCAACAATTACATCGCTTTGGCCTGCAATAGTGTTGAGATTGCTTTTATCTGAAAGAATGTGAATATCTATTCCGATTTTTTTTATTCGGTTAAGGTTGTCAAGGGCTGCACCTTTAAATTTATCTTCTCCTCCGAGGAGTACAATTTTAACATTTGCTCCATAAGACAGAAGTTTTCTGCCTACACCAAGTCCGTCTCCTCCGTTATTGCCTGTACCGCAGAAAATCGTAAAAGAGAGGCCTTTTATGCCGGTTTCTCTTTCTATAGCATTGCATACACTAATAGCAGCATTTTCCATTAATATTGGAGCCGGGATGGAGTATTTTTTAATTGCAGTTTTGTCCATGTTGACCATAGTTGTAACATTGCAAACTTTCATTATAGTAGCCTCTTTTAAAAATATAAGTTTTTTTGTCACATAATCTATAGTGTAAAATATGTTTCCTTGAGAAAAAAGCAAGGAATATGTTAAATTTTTCAGAATGCAGAAAAATGTTTGATTGGGCTAATATATTTATTATCTTTAAGCCCGTAATTTTTACGGTTGTGTTAACATGATAAAAGAAACATTCCCGCAGTATCTAAAGGAGGATTTATGCATTCAACCTATGCTCTTACGAATCCGCTGACGAAGATTCTGGATAAACCGAGGCTGGATTTTACCAGAGAAGACCTTTTAAAAGTAATTGAAGATAAACAGATAGAGCGGATTACTTTTCATTACACTGCCCTTGACGGTAAATTGAAAGAGCTAAAACTTCCCATAGCAAATAAGCGGCAGGCTGAAATCATACTCACAAACGGAGAAAGAGTTGACGGCTCTTCTCTGTTTCGGGGTATGGTAGATGTTTCCCTGTCAGATTTATATGTCGTTCCTGTTTACAGCACAGCTTTTCTGAATCCCTTTGATTCTTCAAGTCTTGATTTTATATGCAGATACCTTACAAAGGAGGGAGAGAGGGCTAATTTCACACTTGATAATATTCTGTACAATGCATACGAAATGTTTAAAGATAATACAGGCCTTGATTTTCATGTAATGGGTGAACTGGAGTTTTTCCTTTTACGCGACCCTGAGACAAAAATATACTCTGCCGAAGTGCAGAAGGGCTACCATTCTTCAACGCCATTTGTAAAGAGCGGCCAGGTACTCAATGAGATGGTTAGATATATTTCCCAGATTACGGAATCTATTAAATATGCTCATAGTGAAGTAGGATACGTAGAAAAAGTGAGAAGTGACCTTGATGAAATCAGAGGTAAACAGGGGGAGCAATTAGAAATCGAATTTTTACCGAGGCCTGTTGATGAAGCTGCGGACTGGCTTGTTCTGTCGAGATGGCTTATAAGAAATGTTTCGTACAGGTGCGGATGTGTGGCTACTTTTGCGCCAAAACTTGAAGAGGGTATAGCAGGAAACGGTTTTCATATACATACTGCACTTATGAAAAACGGTAAAAATATTATGCGTGACAGTTCCGGAGAGATTTCAAAAGAGGCAAGGAAACTCATCGGAGGTTTGTGCACTTATGCTGATTCTCTTACCGCTTTCGGGAATACGGTTTCATCTGCATATTTAAGGTTAGTTCCTGACCAGGAAGCTCCCACAAGAATCTGCTGGAGTGATCTTAACAGAAGCGCAATGATAAGAGTTCCTCTGGGATGGTCTCGTTTAAGAAATCTTGCAGATGTTATTAATCCCGGGAAAGTAAAAGAACTTGAGAATGTAGCCTCGCGCCAGACTGTAGAATTAAGAAGCCCTGATGGCAGTGCTCTTATACATCTTCTCCTTGCAGGGATTACAATGGCTGCAGAGTGGGGCCTAACGCACGAAGGAAGTGATGAGCTTGCTGAAAAGCTTTATGTTGTAGGAAATATTTTTAAAAACAAGAAGCTCTTAAAAAGCCTTCCGGCTCTTCCAACAAGCTGCGTTGAGTCTGCACGCAGGCTTTTGGAAAAAAGGGAACTGTACGAAAGAGACAATGTATTCACTTCTTCAAGTATTGATTATATTACAAATTTGTTGAAGAGTGAAAAAGATGAACATATGAATGAAACTCTCGCAGATATGCCGGCAGATGACAGACTGCATGAAACCAGAAAAATAATGCATAAGGATCTGCACCGCCATTAGGTAAAAAATGGAAACAGAAAAAGGCATCCGTCTGCCAACATTTGTCCTTGCAATTATTGCATGTTTGTTCTGGTCAACGGCTTTTGCAGGTGTGAAGATAGGGCTGCAGTTTATAAAACCCCTTGGATTCGCAGGGATAAGATTTATCATTGCAGGCCTTATTCTTCTGCCGTTTTGCGGAAACCTGAAAAAGATTTTAGATAATATTTATGAAAATCGGAAGATAATTCTACTGCTTAGCGTCTTCCAGACTTTTCTTGGTTACGGACTTTTTTATAATGGTATGACACGAGTCTCTGGTGCTGCGGCAGCAATAATAATAGGAGCATCTCCGTTAATTTCAGCACTTATGGCTCATGCGGCCATTGCAGACGATTCCTTAACTCTGAAAAAATCACTTTTTATTACTTTAGGCCTCGCAGGAGTTGTGATAATAAGTTTAAACAGACACAGAGGAGAAGCTGGTACAGGCAATTATTTTGGCATAGTCCTTCTTCTGCTTTCTTCAATATCAGGTGCAGCTGGTAATATAATGATAAAAAAGAACAAGAAATCCATTAACCCCCTTGTACTGAATGCTTTTCAGCTTTTTATAGGAGGTTGTATGCTTTTTACAGCCTCTGTTCTCTCGGAGGGGACACCTGATCTTTCGGGGCTTCCGATAAAATTCTGGGCAGCTCTTTTATGGCTCAGTGTAGTCTCTGCAACAGGACTTTCAATATGGTTCCGACTCTTACAGAGGCCTGAAGTTAAAGTTTCTGACCTGAATTTATGGAAATTTATCATTCCTGTTTTTGGAGCAATCTTAAGCTGGATGCTTATTCCGGGGGAATCACCTGACCTTGTTACTGTTATCGGAATGATCAGTGTATCAGCATCGATTATTTTTTACAGTTTGAGTACTCATAAAAAATCAAATGCTTTTTTCCCGGAAACATAGAAGGAGAACATTGTGCTGAAAACAATTCTTTTTGATATTGACAATACATTAATTCTTTTTAATGAGCAGAAATTTATGGGTACATATTTATCAGCAGTTTATGAAAGATTTGCTGACATGATGCCTCAAAAGGAATTTATTGAAAGAATTATAACAGCAACTAAGGCCGTTTCAAAAAACAGAGGTGAATTACCAAACGATCAATATTTTTTAAAGATTTTTGCAAATGGAAGAGAGTGGCCGTATAAAGATATATGGGAGAGATTCGATAAATTTTACGATACATATTTTGATTCATTAAAATCTATGGTTAAGCCTGCGCCTGGAGTAAAGGATATCCTTTCAGTCATTGAAGAACAAGGCCTGAGTGTTGTACTTGCGTCCAATCCTCTTTGGCCGGAAAAGATACAGCTAATGCGGGCCTTATGGGCTGGACTTAATATTAAGAATTATGCATTTGTGTCTCATATAACAAATATGAATTATTGTAAACCCGATGTTCAATATTTCAGGCATATCTGCACAATGACTAATACTCCGCCAGATCAATGCCTTATGATTGGCAATGATGAAATTCAGGACATGGCTGCTGCAAGAATTGGGATGAAGACTTTTCTTGTTCTTGACGGTCGGGAGTTTAACGAAGAGTTCTTTCTGCAAAAAGACCATGAACAGGAAAGAGGCAACATTCCCGATCCGGATTTTTCAGGCAGCCTGAAAGATGCTGCTGAAGTAATAAATAAAATAAACAGCAATATGTAATTTATAAGCTAAGGGGAGGCATTTTGTCTAAAGCCGCATTAATTACCGGAGGAGCAAAAAGAATAGGAAGGCAAATAGCGCTTTATCTCGCAAACCAGGGGTTTGATATAGCTGTTCATTATAATCGATCTGTGAAAGACGCAGAGCAAGTAGCCGAAGAGATAAGGTCTATGGGCCGGGAATGCAGTATTTTCCAGGCAGATTTGACCGGAAGAGAGCAGGTTGTAAAATTAGCAGATGATGTGTTTGAAAAGTTTTCGGAGATCAGCCTTTTAATAAACAATGCTTCTTTGTTTGAGAGAGCGGGATTCCTGCAGACAGATGAAGCTCTTTTTGAAAAATTGTTTTCAGCAAACTTCAGAGCGCCATTTCTTCTGATGCAGAAATTCGGCAGACATGCCAATGATAAAAACATTAGATTGCAGATAATTAATATTCTTGATGCGAAAATTTCCAGGAACCACACGCCCTATTTCTGGTATTCTCTTACTAAAAAGAGCCTTGCAGACCTGACTTTAATGGCTGCAAAAGCTCTTGGCCCAAACGTACGGGTAAACGGAATAAGCCCGGGATTGATTTTGCCTTCCAAAGATTCAGGAGAAGAGGGCTTTTTGAGAATGAAGGAGAATATTCCTCTAAAAATGACTGGAAATCCGGATTATATTACTAATGCAATAGGATTTCTGCTTGATAATCCTTTTGTAACAGGAGAAATATTATTTATTGACGGAGGAGAACATTTAGGCTTATGAAGATGAAAGTAAGGATTAAAAACCTCAGGGCAAGAACAATAATAGGAATCCATGAGTGGGAAAAAGAGCTTCCCCGGGAAGTGCTGATAAACCTGACAATGGAATTCTTCGGAGATGCTGCAGTAGAATCTGACCGTATAGATGATACAGTTAATTATCGTATAGTTAAAAAGAAAATTCTTAAAGCAGTTGAAAACAGTAAATTTGAGCTGCTTGAGAAATTGGCAGCGTATGTACTGAGGATTGTAATGGAAGACCAGAGAATAAAATCGGCAATTGTTGAGATAGACAAACCCAATGCACTGAGATTTACAGATTCTGTTTCTGTTGAGTGCTCGGCAAGCAGGGA
>JAGGVB010000181.1 GCA_021158245.1 bacterium
TACCCTGAGCCCGCATAATGGACTGAAATACCCATCTTTTTAAACTGCGGAATGTATTTTTCTATCACACTTATTGCGCTGTTTAATGCTTTGGAATTATCACTCTTAAGCTGGAATGTAAGGTTAGCGCTTCTGTATCCGTAATCAACAACCTTCCACAGATTATCAGGATCACCGGACATCTCATACAAAAGCAGATACTGGGCAATTAGATCCTGCGAATCGGGAATTCTGTTGAACTCCTCCTTATCCGCATGCATGACTTTGTTCATTCTCTTAAGATAATCGGTCAGTGCAAAGGAATTCCCTACAACTGCAAGGGAGGAGTCAACATCACTCTGAAGTTTGTCAATAGCTCTTAAGACCTCCGGCTGTTTAAAAGTGTCATTTTCTTTTGATTCAAAAATAACATTAAGGGTTGAAGTCCCTCCGAAATGCTCGTTTATAAATTTATCAGTCTGTACTATATCACTGTTTTCTTCAAATTTGTCGAGAAAACTGGAATTTATCCACACCTTCTGAATACCGATAATTGATACGGCAATGACAATAGCTGTTGCAATAATAGTAATATATTTATACTTTAATAAATTACGGATAAATTGTGAACTGAATTTATTCTGCTGTTTCTCCTTTTCTTTATCTTCTCTGTTTTTATCTTTCCATCCCGGAAGCCCGAACGCCATTATGCCTGCAGGCAGAAGAACAAGAGAAAACACCATTGCCATCATCACTCCGAAAGCAGTGAATATTCCAAAGTATTTGATGGGATAGACCTGTGAAGTTAAAAGCGAGATAAACCCTACGGCAGTGGTAACTGAAGTCATGACAACAGGCTTCCACATCTCATGTATCATATTCATTACCACTTCTTTTTTGCCTGCCCCCGGATTATTCCTCATATAAAGATGCATGTGGCTGAAAATATGTATTCCGTCTGCAACGCCTATGGCTATAAGCATAACCGGTATCATTGTTGATACTGCATAAATCGGTACTTTTAGTAAAGCCATAAGCCCGAAAGTCCATACAGTGGCAAAAAGTACTACAAGTAATGTAAAAAATGTACTCTTAAAACTTCGCAGAACAGCAATCAGCACAAAAATAATTACAAGTATGACAATGGGAACCATCCGCTTCATATCCTTTGGACCGAGATACGCCATTGTACCCTCAACAATAGGCCTGCCTGCCACGTAGAGTTTTTCAGGTCCTTCATATTTTTTTACCAGATTCAAAATTTCATGATAAAATTTCTGGGAAAAAACATCGTCGTTTATCTCTGCAATAATTACAGTAACTGTTTCATCCTTGGAAACAAGCCTTCCGTAAATCATTTCATTACTTCGAACATTGTCTCTGATTTTATTCAGAGCTTCGGGAGATTCGGGGACCTTTTTATAAAAGCTTTTTACGTCCATCCCGTCTTCTGTGCCGATAATATTATCCGCAGTGTAAAGGGAAGTAACATCGTCTTTGTTAATTTCCTTCATTTTTCCCAGAGTTTTTGTAAGATCCTTAACTTTTTTAAGTGTACTGTAATTGAAAACCCCCTCTTTGTTTTCAACAGCTATGATAATACCGTCCCGGATATTAAACTTTTCTTCAGCCTGATTGCTGTACACAAAAGCAGGATGTTTCTGCGGCATGTACTTATCAAGGTCTGTCTCCATTCTGCTCTGCTTTTTCATTACAACAAAAAATGCAATTGAAAATAAAAGAATCAGTACAAGAGCGAGATGCGGTTTTCCAAACAATTTTTTCAGCAGATTTTCCATTTGATTTTCCTTTAATTTATGAATATAATTTTATTCCGGATATTAAAGCAGCCTTGTGGCCTTTTTCGGTTTTGGTACCTTTACAACAAGAACTCTTGCTCTGTTTTCCGTTGGATTGTAAATACAGTGAGGAATATTTGCGGGGCTTTCGATTAGCATATCCGCTTTTACTGTTTCCCGCTCCTCTCCCACCATAATATCAGGAGTTCCCTCTAAGATATAGAAAAATACATCAACAGGAGTGATATGAGGTTTTAACTTCTCCCCTGGTTTTAGAGTAATGTGTACAGCAACTGCATGCTCAGTCTTATAGAGTTCTGACGCTTTGACATTGTGAACATTTTCCATGGGCTGAACCTTTTTTGCATCAGCTATTTTCATAACTGCTCTCCTTGATCATCTCTGATATTGAATTCCAGACAATCCCTCCCTTTTCTTCAAGATTAAATGAGAAATTTGACAGCCTCCACTTTGTAATTAAAAATCTCAGGGACCCTATTATAATTGTTGCCATCTGCTCGGCAGGGATATCATTTCTGATCTTTTTTTGTTCCTGTCCTTCTTTAATCAGTTTAAGTATTTTTTCCTCATTCTCATTCATTATTGAGAACACTTTTTCGGAAAGTCTTTTATCATTCTGAAAAATTTCTTCGGAGAATATTACTGCTGCCTGGGCGCTGTTTTCCGAAAAATACCTGACATGTGCCAAAAATATTTCCGTCAGGGCTGCTAAGGGAAATTTTTTGCCTTCAAGTGCAGAATGCAATTTTTTCGGAACTTTTGAGAAATAATCAAGAATACCAAGAAGAATATCTATCTTGCTTTCAAAATGTCTGTAAATAGCAGGCTCAGATAAACCCATACTTTTTGACAGATTTTTAATTGTAAGGTGCTGAATCCCCATATCCGAAATAATTTTTATAGACTTATCAATTATTTCCGTCTGTCTTTCCGTATAGTTTTCCACCAAGCCCTCAATGTTAGTTAACATTCACTAACATGATAAGAATTTTTTATCGCTTTGTCAAGGTTTTTTTATTTATTGTGAATAAAGGGTACAGATTGTACATAAGGTTAAAATTTGCTATGCCAGCGAATCTTTGATTCTTCCACTAATCCGTCAAAAGCCGGACACAGTTGCACAAATTAGCACGAATTATTTTTATGCTTTTCTATATGAAGCATTTTTAACGTTTTCATACAGCCACGTAACTCGAGTCAGAGTGTAAATATTTTTCAAAATTAGTCAAATTTATTATACAGCTTTTTCTAATATCAAATTTTCAGTTGAAATATTTAAAATATCTTCATTACTATATCGTTCTTTAGCACCTATTATTTCTAAACCTATAATTTTTCCATCCTCATCAAAATCAATATTAATGCCCTCTTCTAATTCTTTTGTTCGGGATACGACTTTTTCTTGAATTCTTATATATAAAGCATCTACTTCCTGATCGTATTCTATCTTCATCTCACTGTCTCCTATTTATTTTTATCTATTACAGTAATTATAATAAGTTTATCATCTTCTT
Organism: bacterium; assembly: GCA_021158245.1. NCBI lineage: Bacteria > bacterium. The sequence continues at coordinate 3,314 of JAGGVB010000181.1, forward strand.
TTTTAAAAGTTACTTTAATCCACTTTTCATTTATCTGCTTGTATGCATTTTCTCTTCCCTTTATAGCATTTTGTACATCTTCCGGATCAAAAATTGTGCTTATAACATCTTCTTCAGAAACTTCCCTCCATTTCATCTGTCTTTTAGCATGCCTGCTAAAATATATCTTTTTCAAAAAGTCCCCCTCTTCTATTATTTCATAGCTACATATTAAACAGAGCAACATTCATTCTTATTAATCAATATCCCCGTTTTACCTCCACCTCTTTTGGAAACACTTCTTTTTTGTTGAACTGGGGCACAATATAAAGCATTTACCAGAGGAGCCAATTCTATAATAAATAGATTATACTTAAAAGTCAAGGTAAAACAATGAAATATAAATTAAGGGGCACAGCGTATCACCATGCCCCTTAATTTTTCAATTAGGCCTCTATCTTTGAGAAAAAATCCTCACAGCAGATAAAATACTGCTGCGCACATTTTACTCATATCTTTTTCAGCTTACAGAATTCACTACCTGCTCAACAAACTGAGGCTCCGGCAATGCACCCTCAAAGCTGTGATCTTCATTCATTACAATCTTCGGTACTCCCATGACTTCATACTTCTGCCCCATTTGCGGGAATTCGGAGACTTCAATTGTATCAGAAGTGATAAATTCATTCTCCATTGCAAGGAAATAACCCATAATCGCAGCTCTCGGGCAATAAGGACACGTTGGCGTAACAAAAATCTGAATGTGCAGAGGTTTGTTAACTTTTTTAATCGCTTCCTTTGCATCATCTGAAAGCCCTGAGCTCCCTTCTGAAACTGCAAGAACCATTTCAAGAAGTGTGGCAAATTCATAGCCTGAAGGTATTCCGTAATAACGGATACCATAATCCTTTTCATTTCTGATTATTAAAGCCGGTATCTTATCAACATTATACTCTTCTTTAGCCTCTTTATCACTTACAAAACTAAGAACTTCCAGTTCAAGCTTATCGGAAAGTTCTGTTACTTCATTAAGCAGAGTCTCAGTTTCCGAACAATATTGACATTCTGCTGCTACCTTCTGTGTAAAAAGTACCATTTTTACCGGATTCTTCATATCTTCCAGCCGTTTTCTTATCTCTACCTTATCTTCATCTCTTAACATTAAATCCTCCTGGGATATATTTATTATTTTAAAAAATTAAACGAACTACTCACTAATTATTAAAATTCACCATACTCTCCGCTACGCCTCTGTTCAAGCACAGGAAAATCTTTTCTATATTTATCGACTTCATCTATATCAATCTCGGCATGAAGAAGCACTTCATCCTTCGCTGCTTCAAGAATAACATCTCCCCGAGGGCCAATTAAAGCTGAAAAACCTAATTCTGTACTATCGGAAAGAGCCGCACTATTGCATCCTGCAACAAAGACAAGATTCTCAATTGCCCTTGCTTTAAGAAGTGTCCTCCAGTGTTCTAACCGCGGTTCAGGCCAGAAACCAGGCACAAATACAATCTTTGCCCCGTCAAGAGTTATGCGTCTGAAAAGCTCAGGGAAACGCAGGTCAAAGCAAGTTGCCATGCCGGCTTTTGCCCACTCAGTACTAAAAACAGAATGCCTTGATCCTGCATAAAAATAGTCATTTTCATGCATTATATTAAAAAGATGCATTTTATGATATTTTTCTTTTAGCACACCATCTTTATTATAATAAAAAGCAGTATTGTATACTCTTCCTTTCTCAACAGAGGGAGATGCTCCGATAATTGCAATTTTATTTTCTTTTGATATACGAGCCACTTCTGAAAATACGCCCTTATTAACAGGAGTAGCTAATCCTGATAATTTTCCCAGATCATAACCAGTAGCCCAGTATTCAGGAAGAATTAAAATATTACTTCCAAGGCCTGAAGCCTCTTTGGCCGCATGTTCCGCTTTGTCTAAATTTTTTTCAAGCACACCCTTTTCGGCCTGCATCTGAAAAATTGATATTTTCATGGTTTACAGAATCCTCTATTCCGGATTTATTTCAATTAACGGAATAATTTCAACACTGTTTTTTAGCATTGCAGATATAGCACAATATTTATTCTGTGAAAGATCCACTGCCTTTGCTACCTTCTCAGGATCAATATCTTTACCGAAAAACTGGTAAGTTAAAGTTATTTTAGTGTAGACTTTCGGGTGCTCCGGAGCTCTTTCTGCATCAATGCGCATTTCAAAATTATCAAGCTCAATATGCATTTTTTTTATAATTGATAATACATCCATACCTGTGCATGTTCCAAGAGCCATCAAAACCATCTCCATTGGACGTGCTGCGCCATCGCTGCCGTCAAGAGTTTCAACAGTATCAGCAACAACCCAATGGTTTGATTCACTTATTGCAGCAAGCGTCAATCCTTCAATACGCTTTATTCTGACTTTCATCTATTTTCTCCGTACATTTTATTGAACTAAAAGGACAAAGCACTTATTGCTATCTGTCCCTGCAGTTCCAATTTGATATTTGCTATTCAATTATTCTACTTTAAATCAAGAAGATATTGGATATCATGCTCAAATTCACTTTTTGGGCGAAGCCCGATATATCTTTTCATTGCTTCACCTTTTTTGCTTATGATAAAAGCAGTGGGTATGGATCGAATCGGGCCGTATGCTTCTCCGACTTGCCTCGTAGCAACCGCAACTGGATAGTTCATTCCATACTCTTTTGCAAAATCTTTAACTTTCTGTTCACCTTCCCTGCCAAAAGCAAGCCCGATAATTACAAGGCCTTTATCCTTATAATCATTATAAAGCTCGATAAAAGCAGGAATTCCTCTGCGGCACGGCGGGCACCAGGTATCCCAGAAATCAATAATCACAACCTTGCCCCTGTAATCTGAAAGCGTAATTGTTTTTCCGTTAATATCTTTTAAGGAAAAATCCGGCGCTAAATTTTGAGCTGATGTCTCTTTCTGCGCTGTTTTTTCTGTCTGCTTAGTTTGTTTTACCTGCGTTGCTGCCTGCTTAGTGTTATTTTTCTGGCCACCATTGCAGTTAATACCTGCAACGCTTAAGAGAATAAGTCCTGCGAAAATAATTGCACTCTTTTTCATAATATCAAACTCCTTAATTTTTACCGCCGTATGCAAAAAGCCCGCCAACTACGGCTCCATATAGAATACTTATATAAGGGTTACTTGTTATAGGGCATGAACCTGAACGGCATCCCACGAATTTATAGTATAAAAAACCTGCAAGGCCGCCTATAATAACACCTATAAGCATATTAAGCATTTTCTTTTTTCTCCATTTTGCCATTAAAGCGCAGCTTCAAGCTTTTTTACAACTACATCTTTCGGAACCGCACCGATAATTTGATCAACCGCTTTTCCGTCCTTAAAAATAATTGTAGTCGGGATACTTATAACTCCGTATTCTCCGGTAATTTCCGGAGCCTCGTCTGTATTCAATTTCCCAATCTTTACGCGGCCGTCATACTCTTCTGCCAATGCTTCCATAATGGGAATCATCAATCTGCATGGGCCGCACCAGGGCGCCCAAAAATCCACAACTACAGGAACATCAGACTCTATTACTTCATTTTGAAAATTACTATCATCTAAGATTATTTCTGCTGCCATAAACCAACCTCCTTTTTACCTTTAAGTTATATCATTGAATCCAACAATTTCAGTACACAATCATTCTTAATCTTGTAACAAACCAGATGGCCCTCCCTGTGTGACTCAACAATCCCGAGATTTCTCAATATTGAAAGATGCTGTGAAACAGTAGGCTGAGCCATACCAAGCTCCTCTTCCATTGACCGGACACAAGGGCTTGTGTCTCTGATCAATTCCAAAAGCTGGAGCCTTGTCGGATTTGCAAGAGCTTTCAGCAATCTTGCACGTTCATTGTAATTTTGATTCTTCTTTTTTTTCTTGTTTACCATATTACTCTTTTGAATCAATTAGCTTTATAGCATGTTCAACAGCCACAGTGCCTTCGCCGACCGCTGCTGTTATCTGTTTAATATTTCCCGCTCTTACGTCACCCGCTGCATAAACCCCCTTCACTGATGTTTCCATATTTTCATCTGTTTTAACATAACCCTGTTCATCCATATCAACTCTGCCTTCAAGAAAATGCGTATTAGGAATATATCCGATAAAAATAAATACTCCATCTACATCATAATCCTTTTTCTCTCCGGTTTTTATATATTCCATTGTCACAGAATCTACACGGTCGCTTCCTTTGATTGCAGTAAGCCTGTGATGCATAATAAACTCAAGTTTAGGTTCTGCCAAAGCCCTGTTAATAAGTATTTTTTCCGCCTTAAGCTCTTCCATTGTCTCGCGCCGCGAAATCAGCTTGACTGATCTTGCAAATTTTGTAATATAGAGAGCTTCCTGCACGCTTGTACTTCCGCCTCCCACTACAAATACATTTTTATCCTTAAAAAATGGCGCATCACAAGTACCGCAGTAAGAAACTCCATGTCCTTTGAATTCTTTTTCTCCGGGGATTTCAAGCATCCTCGGCTCTGTTCCTGTTGTAATTATTACGCTTTTTGCAGAGTACTCCTTGCCCGCCGCTTTTACAATTTTATCCGGGCCCTTAAAATCCACTTCATTTACTTCTCCTGAAAGAACTTTTAAGCCGAATTTCCTTGCCTGTTTCTCCATGTTCTGTACAAGATCAAAACCTGCAACACCATTTTCAAAGCCAGGATAGTTTTCAACCCAATCTGTCTGAGCTACCTGCCCGCCTGGAACGAGTTTTTCTACCATTGTAACATTCAATAGCGCTCTTCCGGCATAAATTCCCGCAGTCAGCCCTGCAGGGCCGCCTCCAAGGATTAAAAGATCAAAATCAGCCATTTTCATTGTTCTCCTTAATATTACAGACATCTAAGTATTCGCATATTCATATATCTGAATATACAAAGTATTCTCATATATAGCAAGTGTTTTTTTATTAACGTGATATTTTATTATAGAATCAATCGGATGCAGGCAAAAATAATCAAGATTTATTTTTTCTGTGCGTCTTTATACCATCAACAGTGTAGATTACAAGTGCACACCATACAAAAACAAATCCCGTTAATCTGTTCAAAGAGAAAGATTCATTATAAATTATAACTCCGACAAGAAATTGTAAAGACGGGGCTATATACTGTAATATTCCTATAGTGGAAAGAGGTATTTTTCTAAGCCCTTCTGTAAAGAGAACCAGAGGTATTGCAGTAGCAGCGCCTGTAAAAATCAGCAGCATCGTCTGAAAACCCGACACATGGCCAAATGCACCGGTACCGTTACTCTCAAAAAAACCGAGAATAACAATAACAGGTAAAAGTAAAATCCCTGTTTCAACAAACAGCCCTTCCATAGAACCGAGAGGCCCTAATTTATGTATAAGCCCGTAAAATCCGAATGTAAATGCAAGGATGATTGAAATCCACGGGAAACTTCCGTAAATAAAAGTCAAATACAAAACCCCGACAAACGCAATACCAATTGCAACCCACTGCGTTAAGCGAAGTTTCTCCTTTAAAATCAATACTCCGAGGAACACACTTATTAAAGGATTAATAAAATACCCCAGGCTTGCTTCAACAATGTAACCGGAATTCACGGCCCAGACATAGGTTGTCCAATTCAATGCAAGCATTAGTGCTGTTCCTGCATATAGAAATACATGAGATACTTTTAATTCAGGCCGTATATCTTTAATTTTATTTTTGTAAAGCAGAGCGGCAAGAAGCAGTAAAAAAGACCAGAGGATTCTGTGGCAGATTATTTCGTACGCTCTTATATTCTGAATAGCTTTCCAGTAAATCGGGAAAAATCCCCACATAAGATATGCTGATACTGCATATAGTTTCCCTCTGTTCTTCATGTTGCAAGTCTCCGGGGCAAAAGATGAAAGAGCTACATGGATCTTTTTAAGATACCTTTGATCCGCTCAATTTCTATGGGTTCATAAAATTTTAGAATAAAAAGCACTGCAGGAAAAATCAATACCAATAATGCCTTAAATATCAAATTGTAAACTGTTGCAAAATTTGCATATCCTGCAGCAGCGAAAAGCAGCAAACCGACAAACAGCATAATAATCAACTTTTTATATTCGTATGAAATATGATAACCCCTGTTTGAAAGTACAAGAGTAACAATATACAGAAGAACAAAGGAGATAATTGTCGCCCATGCAGCTCCGAACATTTTAAATTTGGGAACTAAAATAAAATTAAGCACTATATTCAAAACTGCCGCACACACTGTTACAGTTGCAAGAGCAGATGTCTTTTTCTGCAACAGCAATCCTATATTAACTACCGAACGTGCTCCGCTAAAAATATATGCCAATATTATTAACGGGACAACTCTATAAGCAGGCCAATAATCAGATGAACGTGCAAACAGATGTACAATCTCTCTGCTGAATACAGCCATACCAAGGCCTGCCCACAGGAGGATAAAAACGATATAAGTCATTATCTTGCTGTAAAATCTTTTATCTCCCTTATGTCCGAAAATTTTATATGCGATCGGAAGAACGCTCAAAGAGAACGACTGAATAAAAACCATGTTAAGTACACCTGCAATCTTATATCCCAAATTATAGAGGCCTACTTCCCTGTAATCAACTAAAATTTTAAGTACATATCTGTCACCCATATTCAGGATCATGCCTGCGAGAGAATTTATCACAAGAGGCAGCCCGAACAGCATTGAAGCCTTTACAGGCGCGCTCAAAAATATTGCCTTCATGCTCTTTGCCACTACAGGCAAAAGAATAACAAATAAAACAGCATCTCCAATGACCATTGAGTATAATATCCCGGTGACACCCAATTTTATAAAAGCTACAAAATAGATATTAAAGGATAGAGTTACTGTTAATTTCAGAACGTTGCTGATTACAAAAATTGAAGATCGTTCCTGCGACCGCAGCACGCTTAAAAACAGTGTCGTCAGCATCCTGAGGCCTATTACAATAAAAGCCAGGCGCAAATACAACAGCATCTGCGCATCATGGATAAAACTGCTCAGAAGCACTGTTCCGCCGGTATTAAGCACCAGGCCGACACTCAGAAGCAGCAGCGAAGAAGAAAACAGGAGTTCTTTTCTGTTCTCCTTATACTCTTCAGAATCATAGAAACGCATGTAAGCCTGATTCTGCCCAAGCATAAGAACCTGTGACATAATCAGAATGGTGACTTCTACTATGCCAAGGACGCCATAATCCTTAAGAGTTATATGGGAAGTGTAGAGAGGAAGCAGAACAATGCCAATCAATTTTGCAGCAATATTGCCAAAGCTGTAAATCACCGAGTGTTTCAAAGTTTTCTTCAGGAGCTGCAGCATAATGGTTTCTTTTCTATCCATTAATCAGCACTTAATTTATACCCGTAAGTTAATGCCAGTTCTGTACAGATATCGGCAAGTTCTTTTTTTTGCAAATTACTCCAATCCTTATATTTTGGGAAATCTCCTGTTTTCTGGACATTTACTTTTCTATTCATCTGTTTTTTAATACGAGAATGGGATATATCTGCACCTGCAAAATCAACAAGGCCTAAAATATTGGTTATATTGAAGTTTGAAAAATCAAGAGTGAACACTCTTTCCTGTCCTGTTCTCTTTTTAAAATTCTCAATAAACATATTTGTTTCACGCCACAGCCATGCATTTTTCTGAATCAAAGAATACGACTGCCATTTTTTATAATCATAAGTACCGGGAAAGGGTTCCGGAAATGCAGGAGAACTCATATTATCCGACGTATACCAGCCTCTTCTTATTGCTGATCTTACAAATTCGCCGGGGTGCCGGTACACATGGACAAAAATGGAATCAGGTATCAACTGCGCAATTGCAGGAGCAAAAAAAGTCTGGTAGTGATTGGTTTCAACAAACCGCCTCTTTGTTTTGTAGCAGTATCTTAAATATTTTTCCCTTCCTGCAGTAAAAATTTCCTTCATTGCCTCCAACGCCAATTCTTCAGATATCTCATTTGCATCTCCGGCAAGCGACAGAATCCTGCGGGCAAATTTATTTTGAAAAGCAAGATTCGGCTGAGGCTCATGAACTACTTTGAGGTTTTTATCAAGACTCAAAAGAGCCTGGAACCAATTAGTACCGCACCTGCCTGTTGAAAGGAAAAATACCGGCCTGTTCAATTCTCCGAACGATGTCTCCCGCAAAGTAAAGATTGTCCCCATTCGCCGGGGAATGCCGAATTCAAAAATAAGGGATAAATTTTCAACTGATAAATCCCTTAAGAAAGTAACAGCCCTCCTGCCGAATCCCATCTTTTCTATCTTGTCTGTCATTAACCCCTTCTATTAGCAGAAGAACAATTCCCTCTGCTACATACACTGGAATTGTTCTTCCGCAGAAATCATAACTATATTACAATGTCTAAATAGCTGCTTTGTGCAGAGTTCTTTTTAATCTTTTAATCCTGCTGCGTGCTTTTTTTGCAGTTTCAAGGTCTTTCTCCTTAAAAGCCTTGTCTCTGAGTGCTTTCAGTTTTTTGATATGAGCTTTAACTTCAGCCTTGTTAACTCCTATAACCTCATGATGCTCATGCATATCAATATTTAATGCCTTGCACACTGCTTCAAGCAGATGGTCTTTATTAAGTTGTGTATATCCCTGAACAGCTTCATGATCAAGGTCTTTTGCAATCTCTTCAAGTTCTGCATGAGTCTTTTTTTTCAATTCTCTGTATGTAAAAGCCATTTTAATAGATCTCCTCTACAAATTAGAATGAAACATTTTATTATTTAAGGCCCCTTCTCTCAAGCAGGGCATCTATCTTTGGTTCTGCACCTCTAAATCTCTTATATAAAACCATGGCATCTTCTGTCCCGCCTCTGGACAGCACGTTATCTCTGAATTTCTTTGCTGTTTTCTGATCAAACAGGCCGGCTTCCTTAAATGCTTCAAATGCATCAGCATCAAGTACTTCAGCCCATACATAACTGTAGTAGCCTGCCGAATATCCGCCTGAAAAAATATGGCTGAAATATGTACTTCTGTACCTGACAACTATCTGCGGAATGAGCCCTATTCTGTCCATAGAAGCTTTTTCAAATTCATTTACTCCGATTGTCACAGGTTTTGTTATTGTATGCCAGTCCATGTCAAGATAAGATGCAGCAAGGTATTCGGTTGTAGCAAAGCCCTGATTAAACGTCCCTGTTTTCTTTATCTTTTTTATTAATTTATCAGGAATAACTTTACCGGTCTTGTAGTGTTTTGCATACTCCTTCATTATAGAAGGTTCACGTGCAAAATTTTCCATAAACTGCGACGGCAGTTCAACAAAATCCTGTGCTACTGACGTGCCGGAAAGAGTTCTGTATGTACAGTTTGAAAGAAGGCCGTGAAGTGCATGTCCGAATTCATGGAAAAGCGTCTGTGCATCTTCATAACTTAAGAGAGATGGTGTATCCTTTGTTGGTTTGGCAAAATTGCAGACATTACATATCACAGGCGTTACATTCTTGCTATTAATACGGTACTGTTTTCTGTATGCATCCATCCATGCACCGCCGCGTTTGCTCTTCCTGAAAAAATAATCAGTGTATAAAATCCCAATATGAGATCCGTCTTTGTCTTTTACTTCAAAAACTTTCACATCATCGTTATATACCGGGATGTCATTACGTTCAACAAAACTTATTCCATAGAGATTGTGTGCTACTTTAAAAGCCTCTTTCCTTACATTCTCAAGCTGGAAATAGGGCTTAAGTTTGCTCTCATCAAGATCGTATTTGTCTTTCTTAAGTTTTTCAGCATAATACCACCAATCCCACGGCTGAAGAGTAAAATGGTTTCCGTCTTTGCCTGCCATTTTTTGAAGCATTATCTCCTCTTTTTTGGCCTTGGCAAGAGCAGGTTTCCAGATTTTGTCAAGAAGTTTGTAAACATTAGCCGGATTTTTTGCCATATTCTCTTCAAGAACATAATCAGCATGAGTAGTATATCCAAGAAGGTTCGCCCTCTCTAATCTCAGATCAACTATCTCCTTAACTATTTTTTTATTATCAAGTTCATCGTTATGATCACCCTTGGTTATGTAGCCTTTAAACATCTTCTCTCTGAGATTCCGTTTATCAGAATACTGCAGGAAAGGAATCAAGCTTGGTTTATCAAGTGTGAAAAGCCACTTACCTTCGTATCCTTTCTCTTTTGCTGCATGGGCAGCAGCATCAATTACTGTCTGAGGCAAGCCGGAAAGGTCTTCTTTTTTATCAATTACCAGTTCAAACCTGTTATTCTCCTTAAGAATGTTATTACCGAACTTCAATGAAAGAAGCGATAATTTTTTATTTATTTCACGGAGTCTTGTTTTTTCCTCTTCATTTAAATTCGCTCCGCCCCTGACAAAATTTTTATATGTCTTTTTAAGAAGTGTTCTGTCTTCAGTAGAGAGATTAAGTTTTTCACGTTTTTCATATACTGATTTAATACGTTTAAATAACTTTTTGTTAAGCATTACGTCATCTGAATGTTTTGACAGCAGAGGAGAGACCTCTTCTGCAACTTTCTGCAGCTCATCGCTAGTATTAGCTGCAAGCAGATTATAGAAAATTCCGCCGACTTTTGATAGAAGAATCCCGCTGTTATCAAGGGCTACAATTGTATTTTTAAAAGAAGGCTCTTCTTTATTTTCTGCAATTGTTTCTATCTCTTCATTATGCTGATTAATGGCCTCCTTAAAAGCCGGCATATAATGTTTAACTTTTATTTTCCGGAAAGGAGGAGTTTGAAACGGAGTATTGAACTCCTGTAAAAGCGGGTTGCTGCTGTTTTGGGAACAGCCTGCAATAATCATCAACAGGACAACACCAACTGCTGTAAAAATTGAATATTTCATATCGCATCTCCTGATTTAGATTTAATAATTTTCTGATTAAATTAAATATAACAAAAAGAAGTAAAAAATCAATATTTTTAAATAGCAAATAATTTCATTTATAATATTGCTTGCGCTGTTTCAAACTTTTGTTTTAAAATCTCTATATTAGTAAACAAAGAGGCTGTTCCTGTATTAAAGAACAGCCTCTTTTTGCGTCCCCAAGGGGAGTCGAACCCCTGTTGCAGGAATGAAAATCCTGAGTCCTGGGCCACTAGACGATGGGGACATTTTATTTTCATTTTGGCCCTTTGGGTGAGTAACGGGATTTGAACCCGTGACCTCCAGGGCCACAACCTGGCGCTCTAACCAGCTGAGCTATACCCACCATATCAATGAGAAAAGAATATAAAAAATGATTCTTTTTAAATCAAGCATATTTTTTGTTTTTAATCTTTTTTTAAAGAAAAAGACTAACTACTCTTTCCCCTCCCAATGATCTTTTCACCAAATTTTTCTTTAATTTTATCTACAACTACTGCAGCTTTCTCCCTTTTATCACTTTTCTCAAAGGGCAATTTCTGCTGCACTGAGTCTGCTGAAACAAGCATTGTAATACCTACTCCCAATAAGCGGACTCTTTTCTCCGAAATATCTATTTCATCAAAAAGTATACAGGCCTCTGAATAAATATCATCTATTATACACACAGGATTATTTACAGTACGGTTTCTTACAAATGTAGTAAAATCACTGAATCTTATTTTTAAATACACCGTACGTCCGCAATACCCCTGTTTACGCATGCGGAATGAAACTTTCTCAGATAAAAACAGCAGCTTTTCTTTTAAAAAACCTGTGTCATCAACATCATACTGAAAAGTTATCTCATTACTGACAGACTTTGCCTGAGAAGAATATTCAACAGGCCTGCTGTCAATACCTCTGCTGGTTCGGTAAAGAAACATCCCCTTTGTTTTACCAAAACAGGAACAAATATCCTGTTCAGAAAGACGTACAATATCTTCAACTTTTTTTATTCCGAGACTGTCAAGAATTTCTCTCGTCTTTATACCTACACCCCACAGCCTGCTCACTGGAAGGGGATTAAGAAAATCTTTTATCCCGTTTTGAGAGACAAAAACAAGGCCGTCCGGTTTTTGGATGTCAGAAGCAATTTTAGCAACTAATTTATTAGGCGCAATACCAACAGAAGCTGTAATATTTTGTTCTCTCTTTACTCTCAGTTTAATCTCTTCCGCTGCTTTTATCGGGTCTCCCAAAAGCCTTTTTGTACCTGTCATATCAAGAAATGCCTCATCAATGCTTACAGGCTCAATAATCGGAGAAAAATCTCTGAGAATTGACATAATTTCTCTGCTGACTTCTTTGTATCTTTTCATGCGTACCGGCAAAAAAACAGCATCAGGACATAATCTATAGGCTTTTGATATCGGCATTGCGGAATGGATTCCATACTTTCTCGCTTCGTAAGATGCAGCTGATACAACACCTCTCACCATGCCGTGCCCCGGATCAGCACCTACAACAACCGGTTTTCCCTTAAGCGAAGGGTTATCAGACTGCTCCACAGAGGCAAAAAATGCATCCATGTCTACGTGAAAAATAAGCCGTTCCATTGCTTTTTATCCGCTGTTAACTCTTTCCATTTAAAATAGTCATTAATAATTTTTAAATGGTCGAAAACAATATTATCCGGGAGATCTTCCTTATTTCTGAAAACAGCAGCATCTTTAGCATCATCAGCAGCAGATGGAATTCCTTCTGCTTTGGCCACAAAAACCGTTGAGATTGTATGCTGTCTAGGATCTCTTGAGGGATCGGAATACACACCCAGCACTGCAACCAGCTCAACGTCCAAAGAAGTTTCCTCTTTTGCTTCACGTTTTGCCGCTGTCGGAGCGGATTCTCCGTAATCTACAAAACCGCCGGGTATTGCCCACCCAAACGGAGCGTTCTGTCTGTCAATTAATACTATTCCGCCGTCAGTTTCAATTATAATATCAACCGTTGGTACGGGGTTTTTATAAACAATAATATCAGCCGAACAATGGGGGCATTGTATAACCCTTTTAGTAGACATGCATCAGCTCCTTATTTATGATACTTACTGCCGTGCAGAATTGAATTGGCACGATAAAGCTGTTCAAAAAGTATAAGCGGAACCATATCATGGGGGAAAGTCATAAGCGAAAAAGAAAGTTTATAATCTGCCCTATTTATAACATTTTCTCCAAGCCCTGCAGCGCCTCCGATAACAAATATAGTCTCCCCAATACTTTTTCTCTGTAAATTATTTAATAAATTTGAAAATTCTCCGGAAGATAACATTTTGCCTTTTCTGTCAAGAGCGCACACATAACTATTATCAGGAATTCTTTTAAGTATCTCCTCGCCTTCCCTGTACATCAATGAATCAGGTTTAATATTTGAACCGGATTTTACAGGCTTAAGAAGTATCTGGGATATCTTCATAAAAGGGGTCAATCTTTTAAGATATTCTTGTTCAAGCCGCATGTACTCTTCGGCTCGTTTTCTCCCGATTGAAATGATTTTTACATTCATGAATTAATATAAAGTTCAGGAATCTCTGCTGTCCAGAATTCTGACAATCTCTTGTAGTGTGGCAATTATTTCATGAACAGGCAATTCCCTCTCTTTGGAATAGTCGTAGCTTTTATCAACTTTCTCTACGGCCTCTGTTCCCTGTTTAAGAAGGAATTCAATACGGTCGTCAGTAAGTCCGTTTTTTTTAAAATCTATTATTTTTATTACAAGATTCAGGTCGGAAGGTTTGTATAGCCTTCTTCCTGTTTTACTTTTAATCGGCTTTAGAAAACTGAACTTCTTTTCCCATGACCTCAGCAACTGAGTGTCAATGCCTGCTTTCTCACTAACGTCTCGGGTTGAATAGTAGAGGCGTTTGATTTTAGGGCCATCCATACTGACCTCTTTAATCTTTATCCCCCGGGATTATCGGCCTTAATCTTTTATTGCAGGTTTTAAAAGCGCTGTACCATGCGAGAAAAAATTTATCGCCCTGAGCTTTGCTTCTTCAATCCTGCCTGCAATACCATTCCCGAGTTTTGCCTGCATCATAAACCACGGATCAAACAGATACCAGGCTCTTCTTCCCATAAGAAAAGGATTTTCTTTATCTTTTTTGTGTATCCAGTATGTGCACCCGCCTTTATAACCTGCCTTTACGCATAGATCAATAACCTCAGTATTGTATCTGCCAAAAGGAAACGAAATAAATTTCACTTTATCTCCGGTTTTCCGCTCCAGTTCCTGTTTGGATTCAAATACTTCATTTTCTATCTCTTTACGGTTTATGCGTGTTAAATCAGAATGGTGGATTGTATGGGATCCTATCTCGAAACCCGCCTTTTTCAGGCTGTCAATCTGCGCCCACGAAAGATGTTTAAATCTCAGGCCTCCTAAATTCACGTCCCACTTATTTTCTTTTCCTACAAATCCTGTAATAATAAAAATTGTGCCTGTAAAATTAAACTCTTCAAGGACTGGCGCGGCATAATCTAAAATACTTTCGTAACCATCATCAAAAGTCAGGACAACTGGTTTTTCAGGCATAGAAACAGAATCCGTAAAAACATCATCCAGACTTACAGTCTTATAACCGCAATCAGCAAGATTGGAAACAATTTTTCTGAACTGGCGGGGTGTAACCCTGGTAACTCCCCACTCAAAAGAAGGATCAACTTTATGAAAAGTAATTATCGGTACAGGTTCAGCGTTTTTTTCATTCACCAATTTTCCTGCGATTGTAAACCTCCAGTCCTTTTTCCAGGATCTCCACGGCTCTATCAAGATCATCAGTATTTAACACATAGGCAATACGAGCCTCCTGCCCGCCTTTGCCTGGTGTTGCATAAAAACCCGGCCCTGGTGCAATCATAGTTGTAGAACTATTTGCACGAAAATCCGTAAGAAGCCATTTTGCAAAATCTTCTATGTCATCAACAGGGAACCTTACCATCATGTAAAATGCGCCTTGAGGCTTTTTGCATTCAACTCCGGGAATTTTTGTTAATGCTTCGTAAACAAAATCACGCCTTATTTTATACTCCTCAATCATATCAGCAAAATATTTATCACCTGTTGCGATTACAGCGCTTGCACCTACCTGTTCGAGTGTAGGAGGACATAGTCTTGCCTGCCCGAATTTCATAACAGTATCCATTATCTCTCTGTTTTTGCTTATTATGCATCCTATTCGGGCACCACACGCACTGTACCGTTTTGATATGCTATCCATTAAAACAGCATTTTTTTCAAGCTCGGGAAAAGATAGAATACTCGTATATTCTCCGTCAAATACAAACTCTCTGTATACTTCATCTGACAACACAAAAAGATTGTGTTTGAGTGCAATACTCTCAATTGTTTCCATCTCCTCTTTTCTGAGGACAGTACCTGTCGGATTATTCGGAGTGCATATTAATATGGCTTTTGTTTTCTGTGTTATTTTCTCTTCAATAATTTCCGCATCAGGCAGATGATAACCTGTTTCAGGGTCAGTACTGACAGGTACAAGCTTAACTCCTGCCATTGCAGCGAATCCATTATAATTTGGATAAAACGGCTCAAACACAATGATCTCATCACCCGGCGAAGCAACAGCCATCATGGAAAAAACCACTGCTTCGCTTCCTGCAGTTGTAACCATGAGATCAGGTTCTCTGATGTGGCTGTAGCCGCAGTTATGATAATAATCAAGAAAGCTTTTACGAATTCGAGGAAGTCCGTTGGAAGGCCCGTAAGCAAGTACCTTTTGCGAATATTCCTTAACAGCACTATAGAATTCAGAAGGTGTTAAAATATCAGGCTGTCCGATATTCAGATGAAACACCTTTACATTATCCTCCTCAGCTTTCTCAGAAAAAGGAGTTAATTTACGAATAGGCGACCAGGGTGTAGCCGACCCGCGTTCTGAAACTCTCAGGCTATCCATAATCTACTTTACCTTTCTAAGTAAAATTATATCAGATATCTTATTTCTCTTCTGCCGCAACAGCTTTCATACTGAGATCGAGTTTGCCTTCAGGTGAAATATTCAGAAGTTTAACTTTTATTTCCTGTCCTACTTTCAAGTGATCTTCAACACTGCGTACTCTGTGATCTGCAATTTCGGAAATATGAAGCAAACCCTCTTTTCCCGGAAGTATCTCAACAAATGCACCGAAATTTGTAATTTTCTTTACCTTACCGGTGTAAATCATGCCTCTCTCAGGCTTTTTAACAAGATTTTTTACCATTTCAATTGCAGCATTACATGCTGATTCGTCCTCAGCTGCAATCTGAATTGTTCCATCATCTTCAATATTAAGTTCAGCTCCTGACTTTTCAACAATCTCCCTTATCATCTTTCCACCCGGGCCAATAACAGTTCCGATATCTTTGACATCAATATGCATATTCATAATACGGGGTGCATAGGGAGATGTATTTTCTCTTGGTTTACTTATTGCCTCATTCATAATGTCAAGTATCTTAAGGCGTGCAATCCTTGCTTTTTCAAGAGCTGTTTTCATTATTTCACTTGAAATACCTGCAATCTTGATATCCATCTGGAATGCATTTACACCATTTTTTGTTCCTGCTACTTTAAAATCCATATCGCCGAGATGGTCTTCATCACCAAGGATATCTGTAAGTATTACTGTTTCATCACCTTCTTTTATTAATCCCATGGCAATACCTGCAACAGCATCCTTAACAGGTACCCCTGCGTCCATAAGGGACATTGAACCTGCACAGACAGTTGCCATTGACGATGATCCGTTGGACTCAAGAATATCCGAAACTACTCTCAGAGTATAGGGAAAGACATCTTCGCTTGGTATAACAGGCTTAAGAGCTCTCTCTGCAAGATTTCCATGGCCTATTTCTCTTCTCGATGTACCGCGGAACATCTTGGCCTCACCAACACTGAAAGGAGGGAAATTGTAATGAAGCGTATAACTCTTCCATGAAGCTCCTTCAAGCCGCTCTATCTTCTGCTCATCGGATTTGGTGCCGAGAGTCGTAACTGTAAGGCTTTGAGTTTCACCTCTTGTAAACAGTGCAGATCCGTGTGTTCTCGGCAATACTGATACCTCGCAGGTAATGGGGCGGATATCATCCCATCCTCTGCCGTCAATACGAACTTTCTTATTCACAATCTCATCACGGACAATCTCTTTTTCTATATTCTGTATAACTTCCGAGATAAATACTTCCTTATCAGGATACTCTTCAGCCAGGGCTTCCTGTACTTCATTTCCGATTGCACGCAGAGCAGCCTGTCTTTCCATTTTAGGTTTTATCTTCAGGGCCTGCGGAAGCTTCTCACCGGCAATACTGCGCACTTTTTCAACAAGGCTCTCATCTATTTCCGGCGGATCAGGAACAATTTTTTCCCTGCCTGCCTCTTTGACAAGTTCCTTCTGAATACCAATTATACCTTTAATTGCATCATGCCCAAAGGTCAACGCAGTCAGCATCTCCTCTTCTGAAATTTCGCCTGCTTCACCTTCAACCATTATAATTGAATCTTCAGAACCTGCAAGAACCACATCAATATCACTCTCTTCAAGCTGTGCAAAAGTAGGGTTAATAATCAATTCTCCGCCTATGCGCCCTACTCTCACTCCGGCAACAGGCCCTGCAAAAGGTATGTCTGAAATTGAAAGCGCTGCTGATGCACCGGTTATACCAAGTACATCCGCGTCATTCTCTTTGTCTGATGAGAGTACGGAAATAACAACCTGTACTTCATTATAAAATTCTTTAGGGAAAAGAGGGCGAATCGGGCGGTCAATCAACCGCGCACTTAATATCTCTTTTTCCTGAGGCCTTCCTTCACGTTTAAAAAAGCCGCCCGGGATCTTACCTGCAGCATAGGCCTTCTCACGATATTCAACAGAAAGCGGGAAAAACCCTCTGTAATCAGCTCTCTTTTTTGATGCAACTGCAGTAGCAAGTATTACAGTTCCTCCGTACTGTACTACCACAGCTCCGTCAGCCTGTCTCGCCATACGTCCGGTTTCGAAGGTAAGTTCCCTGCCTCCGTGTTCAATACTTTTTCTTACTATCATTCTTTTCTCCTAACAGCAGTAGATAAAATATTTAACTACTGCTCTATAAACCTGATTTTTCTATCAGGATACCGACAACAACTCTTGTAGCTAAATTTAGCGTCGGAGTCCTAATTCTTTAATTACGGCTCTGTATCTCTCAATATCTTTTGTTTTGATATAATCAAGAAGCCTGCGCCGCCTGCCCACCATTTTTAACAACCCGCGGCGTGAATGGTTGTCTTTCTTATGCACTTTGAAATGTTCAGTCAGTTGATTGATTCTTTCTGTTAAAAGAGCAACCTGAACATCCGCTTTACCTGTATCGCGCTCATTATCACCGAATTTTTTGATAAGCTCGCTCTTTTTCTCTTTAGTCAAGCCCATTAATACCTCCTACTGGTCTTCAATAAAATTGCTAATGATTTCTTTTTATCTTGTTCTATATTTTCTCTCAACTCGTCAACAGTTGAGAATTTTTTCTCCCCGCGAATTCGTTCCAGGAAAAAAATATCCAGTTCCGAATCATATAAATCACCCTTAAAGCCGTGCAAATGTACTTCTATTTTCTGCTCATTACCGTTAAGTGTAGGCCGATTTCCGATATATGCCATACCTCCGAACTCCTCATCCAGTGCTCTAACCCTTACTGCATAAACTCCATTTTCAGGAATAAGCTTCCCCTCTTTTTTAATTTTTAAATTTGCAGTAGGAAATCCAAGCTCACGGCCTAATTTCTTACCCTGCTCAACTTGTCCATGCATCAGAAATTCGTGCCCTAACATAGTGTCAGCACTTTTTATTTGCCCCTTTCTGACAAGTTCTCTTATACGCGTACTGCTTACAAATTCTCCATTAACTTTTACAGGATCAACCACATGAATGGAAAAATCATAATCAGAGCTCATACGCTGAAGAAGTTTCTGTGTCCCCTCAGCTCCTCTTCCAAATGTATGGTTATAACCAACAACGAAATTCAGAACACCTGTTTTTTCAACAACAACTCTTTTGATAAATTCTTCCGCTCCGGTTTTTGCCACTTCTCTGTCAAAAGGAATTATACAAACAGCATCAACTCCTCTTTCTTCAATAAGACACAGCTTCTCATCAAGAGTCGTCAGTAATTCAGGTACTTCAGTGCTTCTGACAACTCTTTTCGGAATCGGATCAAAAGTAATCAGCACACTTCTTGAATCTGTACTTTTTGCAAGACTTACGATTTTGTCAATGATCTTTTTATGCCCGAGATGAATCCCGTCAAAAGAACCTACTGTAACACAACTTTTCTTTTTATAGGGGACATCATTAAAAGTTTTATAAATTTTCATAATTATACTGCTAATGCTTCCCTGATCTCTTGCAGTTGATAAGAATCATCAACTTTGTAATCTCCGATCTTTGTTCTCCTTAGATAGCTTAAATGCCCCCCCGTCTCTAACATATCCCCTACATCTCGTGCCAGTGCCCTTATATATGTTCCCTTTGAACACCTGACAGTTAATTTTAAAAACGGCGGATCCCACTCATCAAGCAAAATTGAAAATATAACAACCTTCCTCGGGCTTCGCTCTATCACCTCGCCTTTTCTCGCAAGGCGGTATAACGGGCGTCCTTTAACTTTGATAGCTGAATACATCGGAGGAATCTGCTCTATCTCACCATTAAAATTTTTCAGTACATCTTCAATTACCTGCACTGGAAAAGATTCCACTTCTTTCTTTTCTATGATCCTGCCTTCAGCATCGTCTGTGTCTGTTTTAATCCCGAGTGTAATAATACCTTTATACTCTTTCTCCATACCTACAAGGCTGCTTACTCCCTTTGTTGCCCTGCCTGTAACTACAAGCAGAACACCTGTAGCCATTGGATCAAGAGTACCTGCATGACCGACCTTCCTGCATTTTGTCCAGGCTTTTATCTTTTTAACAACACCGAATGAAGTTATTCCTTCAGGTTTATCAATATTTAATACTGCTCCTGCATTAAAATCCAAAGAACTTATTTTAACAGCTGCACTATTCATTAAACAAATGATTCAAGTATTTTTATTAATTTTTCCTTTACCTCATCAGCTTTTCCGGCAACTCTGCACCCTGCTGCACGCTGATGGCCCCCACCCCCAAATTCTCCTGCAACTGCATTCACATCTACATACTCTTTTGAGCGCAAACTTATCCGAAAATAATCGGGTTTTTCTTCAATCATAAAAAATTCTACTTCTGTCCCGTCAATAGCAAGAAGATAATCAACAAAACCTTCAGTATCAACATTACTGCCCTCAGATACAAATCCGTTTACAAGATACATGCAGCTAACCTTGCCATCGAAATGGAACTCAAGAGTGGACAGAGCAGAAGATAGTGCACGAAGAGTATCAGGAGAAGAACGCTGATAAAGCATTCTTGCAATAAACCCCGGATCCGCTCCGCAGCGGACCATCTCTGCACATATATAAAGAGATTTATCTGTAGTATTTGGGAAGCTGAAACTTCCAGTATCACAGACAATCCCGTTATAAACATAAGTTGCCATTGCTTTTGTAACATCTATACCCAAAGCAGAAATCAACTGATAAACAATTTCAGACGTACTGCTTGCTTTTGGGTCCACAACATTAATTTTACCAAAATTAACATTGCTCGGATGGTGATCAATGCTTATTATAGTACTGTTGTCAGGAATTAAGCTGTTGACTCTGCCTATTCTCTCAAGATTTGAAGCATCAAGAACAACACAAACTTCCGGAGTAAAATCGTAATCTATTTTCTCAAAAGAAACGATACTATCCACATCAGGCAGAAAATCAAATTTCCCGGGAACAGTATCATCAATACACATTAAAAACCGTTTACCAAGATGCTTAACAATTGACGCAAACAGAAGAATTGACGAAATCGAATCTCCGTCGGAATTAATGTGTGCTGTTATTAAAAAATCATCTTTCTCTTTTAAAACCTGCGAAACCCTTGAAAAGCCTTTACTGATTTCATTATCCTCTTTATATTGCATCCTGTTTTCTGTCATGTAAAGTCAGCCTATAGTATCTTTATCCGAAGAATGTATCTCATTAAAAATTTCATTAATATGTTCCATGTAATCCAAACTCGTATCAAGAAAAAACTTAATCATAGGCAGATAACGTAAACGAATACGGGTGCCGAGTTCACTTTGTATAAATGAAGTAGCTCCTTCCAGAATATGCATTGAAGCCGCCCTCTCCTCATCGCTGCCGAGTATACTAACATATACTCTTGCATTACGCAAATCTGCAGACAAAGCAACTTGAGTAACTGTGACAAATCCCAGTCTCGGATCTTTCATTTTAGTCCTGAGTATCTCGCTTATTTCAAGCTGGATCATACCTGATACTCGTTTTTGTCTCTGGCCTGCCATATTACTTATTATCTCTATAGAATCTCAATAATATTATCTATCAGTTCAACACGATTATCTTTAATAATAGCATTCATGACCCTGGTAAAAACAGAATCAATAAATCTCCGGCTATTTGATACTGATGCAATACCGATACATGCCCTCTGCCACTTATCCTGATAATCCACTTCCGATACTGAAATATTAAAATTATTTCTTAAACGGGTAATTATGCTTTTCAAAATAAATCTCTTTTCTTTAAGAGACTGTGCACCGGAAATATGCAGCTCTACCTGCAAAGTCCCTACTAACATTTATCAAAGCTCCCTGGCCTTCTCAATAATAATGTAAACCTCAAACATGTCACCTGCTTTTATATCTCTGAATCCCTCAAGAGTAATACCGCATTCATAACCGGCAGCTACTTCTTTAACGTCATCTTTAAAACGTTTAAGAGAAGATATCTTTCCGTCATGAATTATCTCTTTATCCCGAATAACGCGTACCATGCTGTTTCTCAATACTTTACCGGAAAGAACATAGCAACCCGCTATCATGCCTACTTTTGAAGCTTTGAATATATCGCGGATTTCCACTTCTCCGGTTACTTCTTCGATAAGTTCCGGCTCCAAAAGCCCGGAAAGTGCAAGTTTAACATCATTTACTACATCATATATAACTTCGTATAAACGGATATCAATATTTTCTGCCTTGGCGAGATCCACTGCTTTACCGTTCGGCTGCACATGGAAACCTATAATTACAGCTTCAGACGCTTCGGCAAGAAGCACATCTGATTCATTAATAGCACCAACTGCTTTGTGAACTATACGAACACTTGCCATATCTGTTGCTAAATTCATCAAAGAATCACTTAACGCTTCAACAGATCCGTCCACATCTCCCTTGATAATAACTGCAAGTTCCTTAACAGTTCCCTCAGCAATATTCTTTGATATCTGATCAAGAGTCAGGCGTTTTATCTGCTTGAAGCCCTGTTCACGTTTTAACTGCTGCCTCTTGTTGCTTATATCACGTGCTTCCTGTTCACTGTCAACAACTACAAAAATATCTCCGGCCTGAGGCATACCTGAAAAGCCCATCACCTGCACAGGCGTAGATGGCCCTGCATGTTTAACTTTATTTCCCCTGTCATCAATCATTGCTCTGACTCTTCCATGGAAGGGGCCTGCAATGAAAATATCTCCAATATTTAAAGTACCTCTCTGGATTAATATATTTCCGATAATACCTTTGCCTTTATCCTTACGCGCTTCAAGAATTACAGCCCTTGCCTTTGCCTCGTGATTGGCCTTAAGTTCAAGTATTTCAGATTCAAGAAGTATTATCTCCAGTAACCGGTCAATTCCTTCCCCTGTTTTAGCGGAAACTTCTGCACACTGAACCTTGCCTCCCCAGTCTTCAACAAGCACATTATGTTCGGAAAGCTGCTGCTTTATTCTATCTATATTTGCACCTGATTTGTCAATTTTATTAATTGCAACAACAATAGGCACATTAGCAGCCCTGGAATGGTTAATCGCTTCAATTGTCTGAGGCATAATACCGTCATCTGCCGCAACAACAAGTACAACCATATCAGTAACCTGTGCACCTCTGGCACGCATTGCAGTAAAAGCTTCATGGCCAGGAGTATCAAGAAATGTAATTGCATTATCATTAGTTATTACTTCATAAGCACCAATATGCTGAGTGATGCCTCCTGATTCATGAGATATTATATTGCTTTCCCTAATAAAATCCAAAAGAGAGGTCTTGCCATGGTCAACATGGCCCATAATAGTTACTACAGGGGCTCTCGGATGAAGTTTGGACTCATCTTCTTCCTCTTCAAAAATTACCTGGTCTTCCGTATCTTCTCCAAACTCCGTAAGGAATACAACATCATACTCAAATTCATGCGCCACCATCATAATTATTTCACGGTCAAGACGCTGATTTATAGTAACCATAAGGCCGAGAGACATACATGCTTTTATCACTTCATTTGCTTCAACATCTAATAAATTAGCGAGTTCTGATACTGAAGCAAATTCAGTAATCTTAATTACATTCTCTTCTGTTTCTTCAATTTCGTCTTTTATTTTATCCTTTTTATGCTTCCTCTTTTTGGTAGTATCACTCATCTTGGCTAGAGTTTCTTTTATGGAAGCATCTATCTCCTTCTCATCAATTTTAACCTGAGGCCCTTTTTTACGTTTTTTACGTTTTCGCCTCTTTTTATTCGAACTTTTTGACCCCTCTCCGCCTTCTGCAATAAAAGTCTCTTCCTGCTTTTTATGGTGATGCCTTTTTTGCGGAATTTCTTCTTCTACATCAGCCTGTTTTTTATGTTTCTCTTTAGAGCGGGTTCTCTCCTCTTCATTTTTTTCTTCATGATGTTTTCTTGCCGCTTTCTTTAACGAACGCTTCGGCTTTTCTACAGGAGGTATCTTATCAACATCAATTACCTGTGCAGCACCATGCTTCTGGCCTGCACTTGTGGTTTCTGCTTTCTTCTCTTCTTTTTGGGCTACAGGCTCAGCTTTCGGTTTCTCTCTCGGCGGCTCTGTAACTTTAAGAGCTTTTTTTGCAGCCTCTTCAGAACGTTTCCTTGCCCTCTTTTTGCCAGTAGTTGAAACAGGTTCAAGTTCACTTCCTTTAGAGCGCTCAAGAATTTCATTTATCTCTTCACGAATAGTCTCTCTGCGCTTCTCCTCTTCAATCTTTTTTTCCTGTATTTTTTTTCTAAAATCAGGTTCTTTAGATTCAAGGTCTTCAGCTCTTTGAAAATTTTCATTAATCAGAGCATACATTTCGTCGCTCACCGGTGCCATGTGGTTCCGCACCTTAACGCCCTGTTTGTGCAAGAACTCAATAAGAGTCTCGTTCGACATGTTAAATTCTTTTGCTACGGAGTATACTCTTTTTTTACTAGTCAATGTTACCCTTTTTCCTGTTTTTAGCCTAAATTATCACTTTAAAACATAAGGCCATTATTCGGTTTCGTCAGATTCTTCTTCATAATAAGAAGAAAGAATCTCAAATAACTTGTCAACTGTTTTACTGCCAAATCCTTTTATATCAGAAATCACGTCCTTACCGGCATCCAGTACTTCATCGGCATTTTCATAGCCGGCAGATGTAAGTTTATCATATATTATCTTCGTCAGTTCAGGAATATCTTCAAGAAGAAGTTTTTCTTCCTCTGCATGTTCCGCATCCCACTCAGACTGTTTAACAGTTGTAATCTCATAACCTGTGAGCCTTGATGCAAGTTGTCTGTTCTGGCCGCCGCGTCCTATAGCAAGGGATATCTCATCATCAGGGAGCACTGCAACAGCACTCTTTTCATCTTCATTGACAATTACCTGTACCGGTTTCGCAGGGCTTAAGGCCCGTGCAATAAAAATTTCAGGCTCACCATTCCAGTTAATAACATCTATTTTCTCGTTATTAAGCTCTTTAACTACAGCCTGAATCCTTACACCCTTAAGCCCAACACACGCTCCTACAGCATCTATTCTGCTATCATTTGAGGATACCGCAACTTTTGCCCTTTCACCCGGGAAACGCGCGACACTTTTTATCTCTATAATACCATCATAGATTTCCGGTACTTCTATTTCAAAAAGCCCTATGAGAAGTTTAGGCGCAATCCGGGACACAATAACCTCAGGCCCTCTGTTTGTTCTGGCTACATGCCTGATTACAGCTTTCAGAGTGTCGCCTCTATAATACCTTTCACTTGGTATCTGTTCGGATTTAGGCAACGCCACTTCCATATTCTCTACAGAAATCAAAACTTCGTCTCTGCTGATCTGACGGATGTCACCTACAATAATTTCACCGACACGATCTTTAAACTCTTCGAACAAAATCTCTTTTTCGGCTTCACGGATTTTTTGCGTGAGTGTCTGTTTTGCAGACGTTATTAATCTTCTGCCAAATGCCGAAGGATCAATAATTTCTACAAACTCATCACCCAATTCAAGGTCAGGTTCAGTCTTCTTTGCATCATCAAGAGCAATTTCAGATATAGGATCTTCTACCTCAGCAACTATTGTTTTAATCTGGTATATCTCCACTTCACCTTTTTCCATGTTAACGAATATATCAAAATTATCCGTTTTTCCGTACTTCCGTTTAATCATTGAAAAAAACATGGACTCAAGAATTTCACTCACTGAGTCTTTTGAAATGTTTCTCTCTTTCGCTATTTGTGTTACTGCCTCAACAATATTTACATTCATTGAAGTTTATCCCTCAATTTACCACTCTATTGCCCGTCTCGCTTTTAAAATAATTTTATACGGGATAGTCAAACTATCCATTTTATCAACGATCCTGATTTCCGTTTCAGATACATCCTCAAGAAAGCCTTCAACTTTTTGCTTTGCCCCGTCCTCATCCCGAAATACTATCCTCAGCTTCTTCCCCATGTTCCTTAAAAAATCTTTCTTTTCCTTCAACGCCCTGTCAAGGCCGGGAGAAGACACTTCCACTCTATAGGAATCCGGGGCGGCAAGAGACTCTTTGTTAATAAGCGAATATATTTTCCGGTTTATCGTTGCACACTCGCCAACTGTAATCCCATTTTTGGTATCAACAAAAAATCTGAAAATTCTGTTCGAAGGCCCTCCGATAATTTCAACGTCTATCAGTTCAGCTTCTTCCTCCTCAATAACTGGAGTAACTGCACTAATTATCTTCTCTTTTAAACTGCTCATACAATATCCCATTAAAAAAAGTGGGTATTTGACCCACTTCAGCATATAATATATGAAATATTTTCCTCTTTTGCAAGGAAAATATACAGAAACAATAATCTTAACGCAGGATCAGTTATGATTTAGAGTATTAAGTAAGAACGCAACTTCCGATTTATATTCAAATGACGGGTAGTTGTCAAGCAACGCCTGTAAAATTTCTTTTGCTTTAGCAGAATTACCTGCCTCTTCATAACAGCGTGCAGCACTCTTTAAATAAAAAGGTGCTGAAAATAATTTTTCAAATTTGTTGGCAGCTTTTTCATACATTTCAGCAGCTTCTTTATATTTCTTCTGCATCTCAAGACAATCACCCATCCCCGCATAACTTGCCGGAGTATAAACAGGATCAGACGAAATCGTTTTTATACAAATTTGATAGTACTTTAAACCATTATCATAATCCTTATTATCATAATAAGAGTTTGCAATAAAAAAAGCCGACTCTCCTGCTGCACGTGTACCTGCGTATTTATCAACAATGGCAGGCATTTGCTGAATTACACGGTCATAAGCTCCCTGATAGTAGTATTGCTCTGCAACACCCAACTGTCCTTCAGCAGCCATTTCCGCCCTTTTTTTGCTTTTAACTGAAAACAATACAATAAGCAGAATAACAGCAACAGAACCTATCACAATATTTATATATTTAGAATGCTTTCTCAAATATTTCTGAAAATTAACATAAAGAGTTACTATCGGATCTTCTTTGATTTCCTTCTTCGCAATTCTCTTTCTCGGTTTCAGCATAAATGCTCCATAAGTAATAAAATTATTGTTTATATTCTCCGCTCAGTACTTCTTTTACAATCTTAGCTACAGTGGTCTGCAGATCCGCAGGTTTTGTAAAAAATGGGAACCCATGATCATGCTGCTGCTGAAGCACTTCCGCTTCATCTGCATACCCTGTCATAAGTATTACTCTCTGTTCCGGGTTTCTTCTGCGTAATTCATTTGCAAGCTCAAATCCGGACATAGTGGGCATACGAATGTCAGTAATCACAAGATCCGGATGAAATCTCTCCCACTCAGACAGAGCATCTTCTCCGTTAAAAGCCATTCTGACATCATAGCCCTGACGCTCAAGAAATCGCGCATATACGCGGGCAATCGTATCCACATCATCAACAACAAGAATTTTTTCTTTCATCCTGGCCCCCTTCAAAGGTATTAATTTACATATTATCGGGGTATCTCTAATTCTCTCCTGATTACTGTTCTTCTTAAAATAAACCTGTTTTTAAAAAGAACTACTCAGATGAAGAGCTTACAACAGCTGCACTTAAAAACCGCCTGAAGTACCCCAGGTAGGAATCGAACCTACGACACCCGGTTTAGGAAACCGGTGCTCTATCCCCTGAGCTACTGGGGCAGCTTAAAACTACCTGTCAAATAATTTATTAAACTTAGTTTAAAAAGGCAAGATTTTTTTAAAATAATAAATACTTTAAATCGGCTTGCTTTCCTGAATATTGTTTTGTATTATTTAAAACACGACAAATATCATTTCTGTTTTTGAGGAGGTTTTTATGGATACAACTATTTTTAACAAAGTTTCAAAGAAAATAGACTCATACGAGGAAGAAGTAATAAAAATCCAGAAAGGTTTAACTGCTATACCGGCTCTTAGCCCTGAAAACGGAGGTACAGGTGAAAAAGAAAAATCTGACTATATAAAATCACTTCTTACGGAACTTGGGTTTGACTCAATTGAAGAAGTTGATGCTCCTGATGATAGGGTACCTGCAGGATACCGGCCAAATCTAATAGCAATTATGAACGGGAAAGACACAGCGCAGACAATCTGGATTATGAGCCACATGGATGTTGTACCAACAGGCGACAGGGAGAAATGGGATACCGAACCTTTTGAAGCTGTAGTCAAAGGAGACAAAATATACGGAAGAGGCACAGAAGATGATCAGCAGGGTTTTGTTTCGTCCTTTCTTGCAGTAAAGGCTCTTATTGAAGAAGGTGTCGTACCTGAACATAACATCGGCCTCGTTGTAGTAGCTGATGAGGAATCAGGATCAAAATACGGCATTCAGCATGTTATTAAAGAAAAGAAAGAAATTTTCAAACCTGATGATCTAATCATCATTCCTGATGCGGGAGATCCTGAAGGTATCACAATAGAAGTAGCTGAAAAATCAATCCTCTGGGTAAAATGCGAGACACAGGGAAAACAGACCCACGG
The DNA here is from genome assembly GCA_021158245.1 of bacterium. Classification (NCBI taxonomy): domain Bacteria; species bacterium. The sequence continues at coordinate 31,603 of JAGGVB010000181.1, forward strand.
ATCAACTCCTGAAAAAGGGAAAAATGCCCACAAGGCTGCAGCACATCTTATTGTAAAGATGAATGAGCTTTATAAAAAATATGATAAAAATGATCCGCTTTACGATCCGCCGATATCAACTTTTGAACCGACACAAAAGGAAAAAAATGTTGATAATATAAATACTATTCCCGGTTCCGATGTATTTTATTTTGACTGCAGGATTCTTCCCGACTACTCAATAGAAGATATACAAAAAACAATCAGGTCGTGGGCAGATGATATTGAAAAGGAATTCGGTGTAACAATTACTCTTACATATCCGCAATTGGAATCAGCGCCTCCTGCTACTCCTGCTGATGCTCCTGCTGCTGCAGCACTTAAAAAAGCTATAAAAGAACTGAGGTCAAAGGAACCTGTAACAATAGGGATAGGCGGAGGAACTGTTGCCGCCTACTTCAGAAGAGCAAATCTCCCTGCAGTATGCTGGTGTACTCTTGACGACACACTTCACGCTCCCAATGAATATTGCTCAATTAAAAATGTACTGGAAGATGCACGAATTTTTGCACACATTGCTCTTCAGACCTGGTAAACAATAATCAGCCATGTCTGAAACCAAAAAAAACTGGCAGCGTCTTGCAGATAATGATTTAAAATGGAAAATCTTTAAAAAAAGGGCCGAACTTATGCAGGCTGTCCGGTCCTTTTTTATAAACAGGGATTTCCTTGAAGTCGATCCCCCAACTGCATCGCCGTGGCCTACCCTGGATTCAAATATTGATTCTGTTAAAGTAAGAATTCACGATATGAACGGGAATCCTTCCGAACTTTTTCTTCATACTTCTCCGGAACACGCAATGAAAAAGCTTCTTGCAGCAGGGTCAGGGGACATTTTCTTCCTGGGAAAAGTTTTTCGAGATGCGGAAATAACAGAACTGCACAACCCTGAATTTACAATGGCTGAGTGGTACAAAAACGGAGCAGCCTACAATGAAATAATGGACGAAACAGAAGAGTTAATTATCTATTGTGCAGAAAAAGTAACAGGTTCACTTAACATTTCCTTTCAGGGAAAAAATATTGACCTGTCTTCACCCTGGGACAGAATTTCAGTTAAAGAACTGTTTTTAAATAAGGCAGGCCTTGATCTTGACAAATGCATGTCTCTTGATTTAATGCGGAAAGCAGCAGTAAAAACCTCTGTCTATTGTGAAGATAATGACGACTGGGATACCATATTCTTAAGAATTTTTATGGAAAAAATAGAGCCTGAATTAGGACTTAAAAGGCCGGTTTTTGTAACAGACTATCCTGCAAAAAACCCTCTTATGGCAAAACTTAAAGCTTCCGACCCTGCTTACGTGGAAAGAGCAGAACTTTTTATCGCAGGAATTGAACTTGCAAACGGATACACTGAACTTACAGACGGGAAAGAACTTTTAAAAAGATTTAAAAAAGAGCAGCAATCAAGGCCGGGGAACCTGCCGATTGATACTGATCTGATTAAAGCACTAAAGACCGGCATGCCCGAATGCAGCGGAATTGCACTTGGTATTGACAGGCTGCTTATGCTTTTACTGGACAAAAAAAGTATAAATGATGTTATTCTGTCCCCGGTAAAAGAAATGATATAATCAGGCAATAAAATCCGTGTTGAAAGTTATAAAGTTGTAAAGTTATAAAGTTGTAAAGTTATAAAGTGCCCTGCCGCTGTCCGGGGGTTTAAGGCATCAGCCTTTTATTAAATCTGACAATTGTTTACAACCTTTTTGAAAAAAGCCCGGCAATCTTTTCAAGCCACTCTTTATCTACTCTGTCAAAACTGCCAAAGGAATCATCATCAACATCCAGCACTGCTTTTATATTAGCATTGGAATCAAACATCGGTACAACAATTTCAGATTTTGAACTCGGATCACATGCAATATGTCCCGGAAATTTATTAACATCTTCAACAATTACAGTTTCACCAATTTTGACTGCTTCGGCACAGACTCCGGAATCAGCAGAAAGATAAACGCATGCAGGAGTCCCCTGAAAAGGGCCCAGCACAAGCCTGTTATCTTTAACAAAATAAAAGCCGGCCCAGAAATAATTCAGTCTCTTCTTTAAAACAGCAGCAGTGTTACCCAAATCGGATATAAGCTCACCATTCTTTTTCAGACGAATTTCTATCTCCCTGAAAGACGCCAGATACTTATCTGACTTTGTCAAGCAGCACTCCCGATTGCATTAATTAAATCATGCACTAAATAAAACACAAATTATTTTTTACGGATTATCTCAGATTTAGATCCGGGCATAGTACATTTGAGTTTTTATGCTATCTTAAATCTTTCTGAAATGTTTCTCTTAAAATTCCTCTTGCACCGAAACTCTCTTTAAATTTGCCAAGCCCCCAATTAGGGTCTTCATTAACAGTAAAAATCCCGTAATCAAGAAATTTATACCCTTTTTCAATTGACCACTTGATAATCTCATAAAAAAGGAAATTAACGGGCCTGTATTTCTGGTAATCTTCATCATGGCTGATGTAAAATGCAAGCACAACACGATCATTGCATAAAAAATTTGTCACACCTGCAATCATCTTGTCTTCAAGATATGCTCCGAACTGCAGGATTCTTTCAGGAAAGAGCTTTTTCAACCTCAGCAGTTCTTCCAGCGTATGGGTAGGATTTACATTGTGCCTTAATTTCAGATTCTTTTTAAGTATTGGATAGAATTGGCTAAAATCTTCTTTTATTTTTATCTTGACACCTAATTTTTGTGATCTTCTTGTTGCTGTGCGGGCTTCAGGTTTAAACTGTTGGTAAATATCCCCGGTGTTGAAATCCAGAGGGATTACACTTGAAACTTCTCGTTTTTTATATATAAATCCGTTTTTATAAAGGGCAAAATCAATATAGTTACTCGGCCGTGCAAGGTATATAAGAGGAGGCAGAGTCATCTCAATTCTGTCAATCTTCTCTTTTTCAGCATGTTCCAGCAAAGATTCAACGAGGTCAAAAGCAGTACGTATCGACGTTTTTTCATCATACACAAAGCCTCCGTAAGAAGCTCCGCAGTGTGAAGAAAGCACTCTTTTACCGTCAATTACACGTAAAGCAGCAGGAAAGAGAGCGCAAGCCGTGCTACCCTCGGAAAAGATTAATGAGTGATCCTGAAATTTTCCTTCATCGTGGTATGAAAGGAATCTGCGGGTGTGGAACAGAGTACCGTTATTTGCTTTCCATACAAATTTATCCCACCACCCGCTTAAATCCCGATTGTATTTTTCAATTAAAATAATAGACAACCTTTATTTTTTCATTAAAGCAACCATTATTGCTTTCTGCATGTGAAGCCTGTTCTCTGCCTCATCAAATACAATAGAATGAATTCCGTCAACAACTTCATCTGTAATTTCGTCGCCTCTGTGAGCTGGCAGGCAGTGCATAACCTTTACATCATCCTTTGCCAGATCAACAAGTTTCTGGTTCACCTGAAAAGCAGCGAACACCTTTTTACGCTTTTCAGCTTCTTTCTCCTGCCCCATACTTGCCCAGACATCCGTATAAATTACATCAGCATCTTTTACCGCATCAAGAGGGTCACGAATTATGTTAATCTCGCTGATTCCCGCTTTCCTGCCATCTGCAAGAATTTTCTGGTCAGGATCATACCCTTCCGGGATTGCAAGATTTAAAGTCATAGGAATACGTGCAGCCATATTAATCCATGAATTTGCAAGATTGTTTCCGTCACCCACAAATGCAAGTTTTAATCCGTCAAAATTACCCCTGTGCTCAAGAACTGTCAGCATATCGCCCATAACCTGACATGGATGAAGAAGATCAGTCAAACCGTTAATAACAGGAATAGTCGCATTCTCAGCAAGCTCAATAATATGTTCATGCCCGAAAAGCCTGGCCATAATTCCATCATTGTATCTTGAAAACACCTGAGCAATATCTTTTACAGCTTCACGTTTACCTATCCCTATATCATTGGGGGAAAGATACAGTGCATGCCCGCCAAGCTGGAACATACCTACTTCAAATGAAACCCTTGTTCTTGCAGACGGTTTCTGAAAAATCATTGCCAGGGTCTGGCCTTCAAGCACGTGAAAAAACTGGCCTTTTTTCAGCTTTGTCTTAATATCAATTGCAAGCTTAAACATTTCATGAATTTCTTCCGTTGTAAGATCAGTAATCGCAAGAAAATCCTTCTTCATACCTCCTCCATATTATTTTTTAACGTTTCCCTTTAAGGGAACACTCCAATTCATTTGAGATGATATTAACTCTTTTATTTTAAAAAGTCAAGCAATCTTTAATTAAAGAATATACTTTGAAAGGTCTACATCTTCTACAATATCGCTCAGGCACTTTTTCACATCTTCAGCAGCAAGCTTAACGCTCTTCATATTTTCATCAGGGATATTAAAGAGTATCTCCTCAAGAAGCGTACTCATAATAGTCTGAAGCCTTCTCGCCCCTATATTTTCCGCCCTTTCATTTACTTTTGTTGCGGTTCTTGCAATCTCTTTTATAGCACCCCTCGTAAAAACGACCTTTACTCCCTCAGTTTCAATTAATGCAGTATACTGTTTGACAAGGGCATTTTCAGGTTCTGTTAAAATACGAATAAAATCTTCCGTTGAAAGTGTATCAAGCTCAACACGTATTGGGAATCTGCCCTGAAGCTCGGGAATAAGATCTGACGGTTTGGATACATGGAATGCACCCGATGCAATAAAGAGCACATGATCCGTACGAACCATTCCATATTTTGTCACTACATTGGTACCTTCAACAACAGGCAGAATATCTCTCTGTACGCCCTGCCTTGAAACATCTATTCCGCTGCCGTCCTCTTCTCCTGCTATTTTATCGATTTCATCAAGGAAGACTATGCCGGACTGCTCCACCCTCGAGATGGCATCTTCAATTACCTTCTCCATATCTATCAGCTTTTGAGTCTCCTCTGCAATCAGCACCTGCCGCGCCTCTGCAACTTTCATTTTCTTCTTTTTCCTCTTCTTCGGCATCATGCCTCCAAAGAGGTCCTGAATGTTGAGGCCCATCTCTTCAATGCCTATTGGAGAAAATATCTGCATCATGGGGTGTGAATCAAAATTAGTAGTAATTTCTACTGTTCTATTCTCAAGTTTTCCTTCTTCAAGCTGTTTTTTTAACTTTTCCCTGGTTCTGCTGAATCTTTCCTCATCCTTCCTTTCAGAATTCTCTTCTGAAAAAACATCCTTTGAGAAATCTATTGCTTTTTCATCGGCTGTATTATCTGTCGGAAAAAGTATATCAAGCAGCCTCTCCTCAGCAGCCTCCTTTGCCTTGCCCTGTACCTTAAGTGTGTGTTCTTCCTTTACCATAGAAACTGCAAAATCAGTCAGATCACGGATAATTGATTCAACATCCCTTCCGACATATCCCACTTCGGTAAATTTTGATGCTTCTACTTTGATAAAAGGTGCACCTGCCAGCCTTGCAAGCCTGCGTGCTATCTCTGTTTTACCCACTCCTGTAGGGCCTATAAGGATTATATTGTTAGGCATAATCTCATCACGAAGGTCATCTTTTACCTGCTGTCTTCTCCAGCGGTTTCTCAGGGCTATTGCAACCATCTTTTTGGCGTTATCCTGGCCAATTATGTATTTGTCAAGTTCTGCAACAATCTCTCTCGGAGTCATACAGAAATTTGCATTATCCTTATTCTGCCTTTTCAATATAAAACCCTTCTGTTATAAAACTTCCACATTAATTTTATCATTTGTATATATGCATATCTTTGATGCGATTTTCAGCGACTCACGGACAAGTTCCTCAGCGTCAAGCTCACTGTATTTAACAAGTGCTCTAGCAGCAGCAAGAGCATATGGCCCTCCTGAACCAATTGCAACTATGTTATCATCAGGCTCAATTACATCACCGGTTCCGGAAATTATCAGCATATTTTTCTTGTCAGCAACCGCAAGAAGAGCTTCAAGCTGCCTAAGATACTTGTCAGTCCGCCACTCTTTTGCAAGTTCCACTGCTGCTCTCGGCAGATTGCCGTTCCACTGTTCAATTGCCTTTTCAAATCTGTCAAAAAGAGCAAATGCATCTGCTGCAGCTCCTGCAAATCCTGCAACCATAGTATCATTATAAAGCTTTCTGACTTTGAGAGCCTTCTCTTTCATGACATAATCGCCGAATGTAACCTGGCCGTCGCCTCCGATTGCTACAGTTGCTCCTTTTTTTACACCTAGTATTGTTGTTGCATGAAAAACTGTTTCCATAGAATTCTCTGCTTTTTTATTATAATATGTTCTCTATAAGTACGAAACCTTTAAAAATTTGTTCCCTGTACTGGAAAAACTCTGACAATTTTTCAAAATTCCGCTATTTCTTTTTATTTAATTCTCTTCAGATACTTAAAATAATCCGACTTTGTCGTCAAAATTAGTGTTGAAGCCGAATCAATTGATGTTTTGTAAGTTTCAAGAGTTCTCAGAAATGCAAAAAAATCGGGATCGGAATTATATGCCCTAGCATAAATTTTTGTTGCCTTTGCATCTGCATCTCCCTGAATCTCCTTTGCCTTTTTGTATGCTTCCGAAGTAATTCTCTGCATCTCTTTTTCTCTTAATCCCTGAATCTCTGCCATCTGCCCCATACCTTCTGAACGGTATCTCTCTGCAATACGTTTGCGCTCAGAGATCATTCTCTCATACACCTTTTTCCTTACCTGCTCAACATAATTGATTCTCTGAATCCTTACATCTACAAGTTTAATGCCGTATTTTTCAACCTGCTCTTTTGCATTCTCGAATATCTTTCTTGTTATAACATCTCTTCCCAAATTTATAGAGCTGACAGTCATAGTGGAATCACCAAGTAATTCAGTATCATTAGCCTCAAATTCACGATTTGAATTCCGTACGATTTCAACTAATAAATTATCAGACACGAAATCTCTGGTTACCGCATCAATTATATCATCAAGCCTGCCGTGAGCACCTGTTTCATTGCCTACAGACTGCAGAAAAGTCAACGGATTTATAATGCTCCATCTTGCCGTAAGATCAACCCAGATGTATTTTTTATCTTTTGTGGGAATCTGATTCGGATCGCCGTCCCATGCCATAACTCTCTTTTCAAAAAAATGAGCATCCTGTATAAAAGGGGACTTCCAGTGCAGCCCTGCTTCTGTAACTGCACCGCCTATGGGTTTGCCGAACTGTGTAATAACTACCTGCTGAGTTTCAGAAACAGTGTAGAACCCATTAAAAAGAACCAGAAGGAAAATAATTCCTGCTACTGTGAGTATAATATTTCTCTTCTTCATTTTACTCCCCCTTTCTGTTCCTTCTGTAAGTCAAGGAAGGGCAATATACCTTTTTGGTCTATATCAATAATATATTTTTTATTAACACGGGGCAGGACCTCAGTTAAAGTTTCAAGGTAAAGTCTTTTACGTGTTACATCTTTTGCATTCCTGTAGGCTTTCCAAACAGCAATGAAATTAGCAGCATCTCCCTGTGCCCGGTTAATTCTATTCAAAGCATACCCCTCTGCCGCCTGAATTCTCTGTTTTGCCTCACCTTTAGCCTGAGGTATCGCTTTGTTATACGCCTGCCATGCCTGATTAATCATTCTCTCTTTTTCCTGCCTTGCTTCATTAACATCATTAAATGCAGGCTTTACAATATCTGGAGGGTTAACATCCTGCAGTTTTACAGTTACAATATTAATACCTGATTTATAATAATCAAGTATTGACTGTAACCGCTCCTCAACTTTGTTTGCAATATCTATCCTGCCTGTCGTTAATACTTCCGTAACACTATGATCACCCACCACTTCTCTCATAACAGCTTCGGAAATATCTCTCAGAGTTTCATCTGCGTTCCTTACATTAAAGATATAATCTCTTGCATCTTTAACTTTAAACTGAACAATCCACTCTACAACTGCAAGGTTCAAATCACCTGTCAGCATTAAGGATTCATCTGTATACTGTTTGTTAGAATAGATTGTACGTACTCCTGCTTTAAGTGTACGGAATCCGAACTCCTCCTTAAACACATATTTTACCTTTACTTTTCTGACGCTTTCAACTCCAAAAGGCATTTTCATATGCAGGCCGGATTCAGTTGTTCTTGTATATTTGCCAAATCTCTGAATCACCCCCTGTTCATCCGGCCCGACAGTATAAAATCCCGAAAACAGAAGAATTAATCCGATAATTATCAGTACTGCAATAACTCCGTTTTTTCTGTTAAATGCCATAGGAAGCTCAACTTCTTCTCCCCCTACATTGAATGTTCTTTTCTTTAATACCATAACTTCCTCCTGCTTTCAGTTTAAATTTTTCTTCTCAACCGGGCAACAGGTATCATCATCTGCTCTCTGTATTTAGCAACTGTTCTCCGTGCTACTCTGTATCCGTCTTCTTTTAACATCTCTGATATTTTTTGGTCATTAAAAGGTTTTTTAGGATTTTCTTTTTCAATTATCTCCTTAATTCTCGACTTTATAAGTTTATTTGATACACTTTCACCTGAATCGGTCTCAAGGCGTTCACTGAAAAAATATTTCAGTTCAAAGATACCAAAATCCGTCTGTACATACTTACCGCTCGTAACCCTGCTGACAGTTGAAATATCAAGACCTACTTCCTCTGCAATGTCCTTAAGAATCATTGGCCGCAGATATTCTTTGCCCTTATCAAAAAACGCTCTCTGATGATTAAGGATTGATTCCATGACACGCAGGATTGTAGAACGCCGCTGATAAATCGAATTAATCAGCCATCTTGCAGACTCCAGTTTCTGGCGTATATAATCACGCGTATCTTTGCTTACATTCTTTTTATCCCTCAGCAGATTTTTGTAAGTATTATTTATCCTGAGCCGTGGAATATTATAATCATTTAATGAAATTGTAAATTTACCGTCTTCTTTCTTAACTATAACGTCAGGTATTATATAACTTTCAGATTCAGAAATATATCTATACCCTGGTTTGGGGTTTAATTTGGCGACAAAATCCATTATCCTTTTAACTTCATTTAAAGGAATTTCAAGTTTTTTGGAAATCTTTTCAAATCTTTTATTCGTAAAATCTTCAAAATATTCAGCAACCATCTTTATTGCAAGTTCATCTGCATCCTTCTTTTCCCTGAGCTGAATCAGCAGACACTCCTGAAGATTTCGTGCAGCAATTCCCGGAGGATCAAATTTTTGAATAACGCTAAGGACTTTTTCAACCTTGTCCGGAGTTATTTCAAAATTTTCGGCTATTGCTTCAATATCGCATACAAGATAACCGTCATCATCAAGGCACCAGAGTATGTATTTTCCTATCTCTTTGCCTTTATCGTCAAGAGGCGCAAGATAGAGCTGGTCCATAAGATAATCCATAAAAGTAACCGGAGAGGGCTCTATTCTGTTCTGTTCTTCATCCGGGCGTTCTCTCGGAGACTTGATTTCATAGTTATCTTCATCATTAAGTATCTCATCCCAGTCAATTTCCTCTTCTTCGGGTTCCTCTTCTTCTGAATCTTCCTTTTCTTCAGTATCCTCATTCATATCAACAATTTCTTCAATATCAAGATCTTCTTCCAACAGAGGATTCAGCTCAAGCTCCTGTGTAATACGCTGCTCAAGCCTTAGAACAGGAAGCTGTAAAAGGGATGACAATAAAACTTGTTGAGGGCTCTGTTTCTGCTGTAAATAGAGCCGTTGGCTCATTTGAATCATAAACTATTCTACTCCGTTTGCCTGTTACCTGTTCAGTTTAAATTCTTTCCCAAGGTATATCCTTCTTGCTTCATCATCCTCAGCAAGTGATTCGGAAGATCCGGCTTTCAGGATCCTGCCTTCGTAAAGGAGGTATGACCTGTCTGTTATTGAAAGAGTTTCATAAACATTATGATCCGTTATTAAGACGCCAATACCTTTATCTTTTAAGTGTATTACAATATTTTTAATATCTTCAATTGCAATTGGATCAATACCGGCAAATGGTTCATCAAGAAGCATATAATCAGGCCTTGTCACCAGTGCCCTTGCAATTTCAACCCTGCGTCTTTCTCCACCTGACAGGGTATAGGCTTTTTGCGATGCAATGTGTGTTATGGAAAGATCCTCAAGAAGCTGCCTGAGCCTTTCTGCCCGTTCTTCTTTATCTATTTTTAAAGTCTCAAGAACAGCCATAATATTCTCTTCAACTGTCAGTTTCCGAAAAACCGATGCTTCCTGGGGCAGATAGCCAATGCCCATTCTCGCTCTCTTGTACATTGGCAGATTTGTTATATCCATGCCTTTATAAAATACCCTGCCCTCGTTGGGACGAATCATACCTGTTATCATGTAGAACGTTGTTGTTTTACCTGCTCCGTTCGGGCCAAGAAGGCCGACAATCTCGTTTGGATTTACTTCAATGGACACCCGGTTTACAACACGCTTCCCTCTGTAAATCTTTACGATATTTTCAGTCCGTATAGTTTGCTTATCTGTTTTCTCTTTATGTTCCACACTTAATTCCAAAATTGATTACTTCCGATAAAAATTCTTCATACAACAATATAACAATTATTCACCAAAAAACTACGCTCCCTAAAAAACTTTCTCCCGTTTCTTCATCTTTTTAATCGCTTTTGTACTGATCTTTCTGCTGCCTGCAGCTTCCGGAGAATATTTTCCCGAACATACTCCCGGACTGCTTAAAATCAGTACCCGCTCCAGTTTCTGCTTTGAATCAAAATAGAGCTCAATCCTGTCACCTGTTACATTGTTAACCCCCGGTTCACCCTCTTTATCAGTCACATGGTAGATGCTGACCGCCTGATGCCGAATGTCCAGTTTTTGAATAGTATCGTTCTCAGCCTCTATAAATATCGTATCTCCGCTCATAAAATCATTCTTTTCGGAAATTGAATCTTTAACAGTTATTTCAGCATTGCCTGTAACCACACCGCCCTGAAAAGAAAGGCCTTTAAGTCTGAGTAAAATCTCTTCTCCTTTAAGGCGTTGATTCTCCACCCACACAACAGGTTTCTCAGAAAGCTTTAAAGAAGGCGGGTCATCTGTGTAACATGCACTGCCGCATACAGCTCTCAAATTATTTCTTATGATACTTACACTGTCAGAAATAACAATCTGTTTTTTATCCTCCCAAGCTTCTGCACTTTTTCCATTAATCAGGATTGTATCGCCGGCAGCTGAATCCGTTTTTACGACATTTACCCCCCCCCACAGCGAAGCATATTTCTTTTCTCTATAATACTTTGCCTTTCTGCCGGAAAGAATAATGCCCTTAATTATATCCTTAATTGTAACAGTATCATAAACGCTTACAACCTTATCTTCCTGATTATATTCAAGGTATGGAGTACTCAGCTTTTTGCTTCCCATTAGAAGCTCGGCATTGCCTCTCGCTGTTTCCACGTGTGTTATACCGTTATAGAAAACAAAATCAGCTTTCAGAGTTCTTTCTCCGTCAAATATTGTGACATTATTCTTAAGTTCAGCAGTCTGTTTCTTGTCATTAAACCTTGCATTATCACAAGTAATCAGGGCTTCCCCCTGAATTAGTTTTACTTTACCAGTTAAGATGGTTATTGTCTCTTTACCTTTTGTGATACTTACAAGGCTGTCTGCTGAAACAAGTTTTATCCTGTCGCTATTGCTGCCTTGCCTTTGCTGTGCAATGGAAACAGAACCTGATGTTAAAATAAGAGAAAGAACAATAAAATTAAATACACGGGCAACCATTTTCGGCCTCATTCCGATTGTTCCCGTTTTAAAACACCGGCTGAAGTATCTGCATTTTCAGGTTTGGCAAACTCTTTTTCAACCCTGCTTAAATCCACACGCCTGTTGCCCACACCCCACGGTTTTGTAATTACTCTTCTGCTCAAATCCGCATTCGATTCAAATCCCACACCCCATATTGTGTCTGCCTGAGGAGTTGTTATCATAACAAGTGTATCGGAAATTATCTTTCCTTTTCTGTTATCCCACCTAAGCCTCTCGGTATAAAGAGTAATCCCGCTGTCTGATTTTACAATAACACTGCCGATAGCCATAACATCCTCAGTATCTTCGTTATATCTTCCTCCTGCAGAGGACAAGCGGGATACATGGCTGCCGTCCCTGTTATAAAAATCCACTTTGATTTTCCTGTCAAAATCCACATATGCAGTGGAATCATACTTAACCATATGACCGTACCAGACAACAGCCTGCCTGTTTCCCTCCCTTGTAACATAGAGCCGTGAATTCCACCCTTCCTGAACAGGAATTCTTTTTTCTGAAATGGTCGAGACATCAGATTCGCTCTTTTTACTGCATCCTACTGAAACCACAGCAGATAGTACAGTAAGCAGAATAAAAATGACTGCTTGCGAAAATTTTTGTCTGACACTCCTCATGCTAAGCTAATCCCGCTTTCAATAAATCATGAATGTGGACCATGCCGACCGGATTATCATCTCCATCTGTAACAATCAGTACATTTATTGAATTGCCTTCCAGCACATTAAGAGCTTTTGCAGCAAGTACACCTGAAGATATACAGATGGGATTCCTGCTCATAATATCCTTTGCCTTGAGATGCCAGATATCATGATTCTGTTCAATTAGCCGCCTTAAATCCCCGTCAGTAATAATCCCGCATAAATTATTTTCTTTATTAATCACACAGGCAGCGCCCAGGCGCTTTGATGTAATAGTAAGAATGACATGTGTCAGTGTATCTTCTTCAGCTACAAAAGGGATATCATTGCCGGTACGCATTACATCATCAACCCTCAGAAGAAGATTCTTACCTATATTCCCGCCCGGGTGATACATGGCAAAATCTTCCACACTGAACCCGCGTTCCTGAAAAAGGGCAAGAGCAAGGGCATCTCCCATTACGAGAGTGGCTGTAGTACTTGCAGAAGGTACAAGGTCAAAGGGGCAGGCTTCCTCTTTTACGCTGACATTAAGGACAATATCGCTTCGTCTTGCTATCTCGGAATTCATGTTGCCTGTAAGAGTAATAATCGGCACGCCCTGGCGCTTGAACATAGGCATAATCCGCATAATCTCTTCTGTATTACCGCTTTTTGATATACATATCACTACATCACCTTTAAGAACCGCACCAAGATCACCATGTACTCCCTCGGCAGGGTGAAGAAAAAATGCAACTGTGCCTGTACTGGTCATAGTGGATGCAATCTTGTTTGCAATGATTCCAGACTTGCCGATACCTGTAATTATCACACGGCCTTTGCAGTTTAAGAGGATTTCCACCGCTTTCCGGAAATTCTCATCAATACTGTTAATCAGGCCCTTTACTGCATCAGCTTCGATTCTTACGACATTTTTCCCGGTCTCAATAATCGTCACTTCAAGTCCGCCTTTGCTTTTTCCCAATCATCAAGAAATCGTTTTATTCCGATATCAGTAAGAGGATGTTCTGCCATCTGTTTTATAACTTTAAGAGGGACTGTAACTCCGTATGCCCCGAGGAGCCCGCTCTCAACAACATGGTTTGGGCTGCGCACACTTGCCACAATAACCTCTGTAGAAATATCAAGATAATTTGAGTATATCTCAACAATCTCACTTATCAGATCCATACCGCTGCTTGACATATCATCAATTCTTCCAACAAAGGGGCAGATATAGTCTGCTCCTGCTTTTGCAGCAAGGATTGCCTGGGTTGCTGAAAAAATAAGTGTAAAAGCTGTTTTAATTCCTTCCCCACTTAATATTCTTACTGCTTCCAGTCCCTGTGTGGTTATTGGAATCTTTACTACCACATTTTCTCCCCAGCCTGCAAACTCTCTTCCCTCTTTGACAATGCCCTCTCTGTCCCGACTAATAACTTCCGCAAGAACAGGCCCCTCTACAATTTTTACGATATCCCGTATTGCCTCTTCCAGCCCTCTTCCGGATTTCATAATTAAAGTAGGGTTAGTAGTAACTCCGTCAGCCAATCCAAGAGCCTTTGCCTCTTTTATCTGATCTATATCTGCAGAATCAACAAAAATCTTCATTAATCCTCCTGAAATATTATTAATTTAAATTTACAAATACTTATTCGCCCTGATATTTAAAACCCGGAAGATGTACGCTGCCATTTTTTCTGAATTTTTAAAATTTTCTCGACAACTTCTCTTATCGCTCCTCTTCCTCCTGAAGCCTTTGTTACAAAATCGGCTTCTCTCTTAACATAGTCTCTTGCATCTGCAACTGCAACTCCCACACCTGCAAGCCTGATTACTTCCAAATCCAGGAGGTCATCGCCTATATAGCAGACCTCTTCAGATGAAACACCGAACTGCTGCTTCATTTTCCGGAATGCGTCTCTCTTTCTCTTTGCACCCTGGAACAAAGCGTCAAATTTCAGTTCTCCTGCTCGCTTCGTAACTGAATCAGATGACCTTCCGGTTATTATAGCGGTTTTAAGCCCGGCCATTCGGGCAAGAGTAATTCCCATCCCGTCCTGGACATTAAAGCTTTTGTACTCATTTCCGCCACTGCCCAGAATTATACCGCCGTCAGTCAGTACTCCGTCAACATCCATTGCCAGAACTTTAATTTTCAAGAACTTTTTTCTGATTCGCAGGGGGTTCAATCTCTCTCCGTTTTATATTTTAAGAAATATTTCCTGCTGGCTCCGCCTCACCTTGTCAATTTCAACAATCTGAGACAGCAGATGATCCAGAAGATTGAGGGGCCACATACTTGCAGCATCACACAAGGCATTTTTACAGTCAGGATGAGTTTCAATAAAAATCACATCAATACCTGCTGCTACAGCAGCCCTGGACAGGCCTGGCACAAACTGCGGGGCTCCTCCTCTTGCATCCGCACTTGATATTCCGTAAATACGTATTGAATGTGTGGGATCAAATACAACCGGATAGCCGAAGCTGCGCATTATCTGAAAAGAGCGCATATCAACAACTAAATTCCTGTAGCCGAAGCACGCGCCTCTTTCAGTCAGCATAATGTTGCTGTTTCCTTCTCCTTCAATCTTACCGATTATATTTTTCATATCTTCAGGATGGAGGAACTGTCCCTTTTTAACATTAATCACCTTACCTGTTTTTGCTGCTGCGACACTCAAACTTGTCTGCATTGAAAGATAAGCCGGTATCTGAATTACATCCAGAACCTCAGCTGCAGGCTTTACCTGACTCTCCTGATGTACATCTGAAAGAACAGGAATGCCTACCTCTCTCTTTACCTTATCAAGTATTTTCAACCCCTTATCAAGCCCCGGGCCCTGATAACTATCAGTTGAAGATCTGTTATCCTTAAGAAAAGATGATTTGAAAATCAGCGGCATATCATACTTTGATGCAATTTTCTTTATCTTTTCCGCAGTGGATAACACAAGGCTTTCCTCTTCTATTACACAAGGCCCTGCAATTAATGCAAGGGGATTTCCGCCTCCTATTTCAAATGAATCAATTTTAATAGTTCTCATCTATTCCCCTTTTACTTTGTCTCTTCCTGATAATCAAGAGCCGCTTTTACAAAAGATTTAAAAAGCGGATGCGCTCTTAATGCCCTGGTTTTAAACTCCGGATGAAACTGTCCTGCAAGAAACCACCGTTTTGAAGGCAGTTCAACCATCTCAACAAGCATGTTATCAGGTGAGGTTCCGCTTATTACCATCCCATGTTTTTCAAGACAGTCTCTATAATTATTGTTAACTTCAAATCTATGCCTGTGACGCTCGCTTATCTGCGGTACCTGATAAATTGAGCGGGCAAGTGTACCCTCTTTTAATACGCACGGATACGCGCCAAGCCGCATTGTTCCGCCCTTGCGTGTAACTCCGACCTGCTCTTCCATAAAATCTATAACAAATTCATCACAATTCGGATTAAACTCCCGGCTGTTTGCATGCTCAAGCCCGCAAACTGACCTCGCGAATTCAATAACAGCACATTGAAGGCCGAGACAAATTCCGAAGAAAGGGAGATCATTCTCTCTTGCATACTTGATTGCACTTATCTTCCCTTCAATCCCTCTGTCTCCAAAGCCTCCGGGAACTAACAGACCTGATACATCTTTCAGTAAATCTTCCGCTTTGCCGTGTTCAACTTCTTCCGAATCCACCCATAAAAGTTCCACAACCGCCTTATTTGCCACGCCTGCGTGAATAAAGGATTCAATTATACTTTTATATGCATCTCTCAATTCAACATATTTTCCGGTAACAGCTATTCTTACTTTTTTTTCAGGATGCTTGATATGAAAAATCAGGTCTTTAAGCTCTTTAAGGTCAACTTCCTTTTGATTAAGTTTCAGAAGGTCAATAACCTGTTTTGCCAACCCCTCCTCTTCAAAAAGAACAGGAACTTCGTAAATAGATTCGGCATCCCTTGCTTCTATAACAGCCTCGCTACTAACATTGCAGAAAAGCCCTATTTTGCGCCTTGCTTCATCCGGCAAAGCACGCTCTGTTCTGCAAAGGATTATATCCGGCTGGATACCAATCTCTCTCAGCTTCTGAACACTGTGCTGAGTAGGTTTTGTTTTAATCTCACCGCTTGTTTTTATGTATGGGACAAGAGTCAGATGTAAGTTAATTACATTATCTCTGCCCTTGTCAAGTTTATACTGTCTGATTGCTTCAAGAAAATGAAGCCCTTCAATATCACCTACCGTACCTCCCAATTCTACAATCAGGACATCCAAATCCTCAACAGAAGATGCAGCTCTGTCTATTGCTTTTCTTATTTCATCTGTAATGTGAGGAACTACCTGAACAGTTTTCCCAAGATATTCGCCTTTGCGCTCTCTTTCTATAACATTATGGTAAATCCTGCCTGTTGTGGAATTGTTGTTCTGACTCAGGTTAATATCAAGGAAACGTTCGTAATGCCCCAAATCAAGATCAGTTTCAGCTCCGTCCTCAGTTACAAAAACCTCTCCGTGCTGGTACGGGCTTAGCGTTCCAGGATCAACATTAAGGTAAGGATCCAGCTTAAGAATTGTAACCCGAAGCCCCCGCTGTTTAAGAAGCAGCCCGAGTGATGATGAAGCAATCCCTTTTCCGAGAGATGAAACTACTCCACCTGTAATAAATATCGTCTTTACTGTTTTATTGGACAACTATCCCCTCCTCGTTTAATTCACATCCAGATATTCTCGGGCCCTGCTGAGATCTTCAGGAGTATCCACACTTAAGGGTTCATTGTTTGTTTCTGCAACTTTTATTGTAAAACCGTTCTCCAGAACCCTTAACTGCTCAAGCTTTTCAGTCATTTCCAATGAAGAAGGTCCGATCTCACTCAATCTGATTAAAAATTCTCTGCGATAGCTATATATTCCTATATGTTTTAAATACTTATATTCTTTAATCTGTTTCGATACATCCCGGCAGTCCCTGTAGAATGGTATGGGGCTTCTGGAAAAATAAAGCGCCCTGCTGTTCTTGTCTGTAATTACTTTGACTGTATTAGTGTCATTCAGCTCTGAACTTAATTGAATTCTTTTTACAAGTGTACCCATATCAGCATCTGAATCATTAACTAGAATCATAGCGACCCGGTCAATATCAGCAGGGGAAATAAACGGTTCATCACCCTGTATGTTTACAAAAATATCCGCTTCTCTTTCACGCGCAATATATGCTGCTCTGTCAGTTCCCGACGGAAGATCCGAAGGCGTCATAACTGCTTCGCCTCCTGCCTGCTCAACAGCAGCAATAATCCGCTCATCATCAGTAGCAACAATAACCCGAGACAGGTACTTTGATTTCCTTACCTGATCCAGCACCCTGACTATCATTGGCTTACCGCCTATATCAACTAGAGGTTTGCCCTGAAGCCTCGTGGAACCATATCGTGCTGGTATTATGCCTGCAATTTCAGGTTTTTTATTCATCTCCGAAACCTTCGGCTTTTAAAATAAAAAATAAGCACTGATTTCTCTTAATCTTGCTCACAGATTCATATTCACCAAGCATTGCAGTACTGTATAATTTTTCATATCCGGATAATATTATCAATATTTTCTTCATCTCAACTTTTGTTTAAGGCATATGAAATATGTATTAACAACACGTTTAATATACAGCATCACCCTCATATTGTCAAGCTTTAATGAAATCTGGCACGCTATTTGTACAGGGGGGATTGATTCAATTTACTTTATACTGTGTAGCACTGACAAAGCAGCCGCTGACTCTGTCAGAAGTTCATTTTATTTAAAATTTTATTGACAAATGACTAAATAATTCATACAATAATACATCATTATTCACATATTACTCAACCGATTAAATTTACAAAAAAGGATATTTTACAATGAGAAAAACAGCAGCCATTTTTATTTTTCTATCCATTGCATGCTCCCTTAATGCCAGGACTGACGCTCCAGGAGATACTTTGGGCCAAATCCATTTCGGTTCAAAAAATTCACCTCTTAAAGGGCTGACAATAACATGGCGAAGCCCGGGACAAACCGACAGTATTAAGTGGGGATATACTGAGACATTCGGCAAAGGAACATTTTGCGGAAAAGTTAATTCCCATTATCATTTAAACCTTTTTAGTTATACTTTTCCGGATTTGCTTCCTGACACATCAATTTACTATTCAATATATAACTCTTTCCAAAGGCACTGGGCTGACAGAAAAAAATTTATTACTGCAGCTGCATCTGGAAATAAGCATTTTACCTTTACTGTTCTCGGAGACAGCAGAACCCATCTGAATGACTGGCATAGCTTATCGTCTGCTGTTTGCCCTTCGGATTTTTCAATATTTGTTGGCGACATAGTTTCAAAAGGGGGAAGTATCCAAAAATGGGATAACTGGTTTAATTACGGTAAAAAATATTTGAGCCAGAACCTCGTTTATCACACACCAGGAAATCATGAATATTACGGAGACCCTCATAATGATAATTATTTAAATCTGTTTACTTTTCCAGGAAATTCCGATAATGATGACTTTTATTATTCATTCCATTTCGGAAAAGTAATTTTTATCTGCCTGAACAGTGAAGATGCACAAGATTCAACTCAATACAAATGGCTCATAAGAACACTGGAAAACAATAAATCCGTAAAATGGAAATTTGTATGGTTCCACAGGCCTTTTTATACAAGCCCGTCTCACGAAGGTGAAATGGATAAATACTTCGGCACATGGTGGAAAGCATTTGATGATTACGGTGTGGATTTAATTTTCAACGGACATACTCACAACTATCAGAGGACAATTCCCATTAACCGGAATATCTCTTTTACAGAAGGTGTGGATTCCTATGGAAGTTTACCCTACCAGGGCAGATGCCAGATAGTTACCGGCGGTGCAGGCGCTCCCTTAGATAAAGCCGGCACAGGCTGGTTTATTGATACAAGCTACAGCGGATTGCACTATGTTCTCGTTGAGGTTTCAGGAGACACTCTTAATATAAAAGCTTTAACTCAGGATAATTCGGTAATTGATAAATTTTCTATTGTTAAGAAACATTAAGCAGGATATTATTGAATGACTCTCCGGTTTGTTTTAGTATTAAGCAGAAGGATTACCGGCATCTGCAAATCTCCGCCCGAAAATGCGATGTAGGGGGCTGTGTCAAAAGCCCTAACCCTGTCATTGCGAGCGTCTTTTTGCGAAGCAATCTCTTCAATTCGTGCTCAATTCCTGAGATTGCCATGTCGCTTTGCTCCTCGTAATGACTTCAAATCGACTTTTGATACAGCCCCTCAGCAGCCGGTATTTTTTTTGGGGGGGTGCCAGATTTTATGTAAAAACGCTTGATTAATTTGTATGATTTACATAGATTATATATGATTTATTAAATATCGTATGAAATAATCAGGAGGCTGTTATGTCTATTGCAACTGTCGGTGCGCGATATCAAATTGTAATTCCGGCAAAGGAAAGAAAACGTATCGGATTAAAACCTAATCAGAAAGTTAATGTAACAGCTGACCGGGATTGTATAATTGTCGAACCTATAGGTTCACAATCACTCCGCGGTATTACCCGGGAACTTAATGACGGAACTGATGCTGCAGCTTATATTAATAAATTAAGAAATGAATGGAATACGCGCCGATGAAAATCCCCGAAGGTCTGCAAAAACGGGACGGTGTAGTGATTGATACCACTGTCTTTATTTATCTGTTTGAAGATCATCCCCGATATGGCCTGATTGCCGAATATATTATTGAACAGATTGAAAATAATATTTTTAAAGCTGTAATAACACCTGTTACTGTTGCTGAAATTATTGTTAAGCCATTATCTCTTAACCGGCCGGATTTAGCCGACAGGTGCCGCAATGCACTGCACAGGTTTAAAAATATTACAATAGTTGATTTTTCATATAAAGCAGGTGAACTTGCAGGTGCTTTAAAAGCAGCGTATAATCTTCCTTTGCCGGATATGATTCAAGCGGCAATTTCCATGCAGTACTCATCACCTGCCCTGATTACAAATGATAAAGCCATGGCCCGTATTAAAGAAATTGATGTTTATCAATTAAATATGTTCATATAACCGCTGCAATTTTCTGAATTGTGCACGAATTCAGAAAATTGTTTCTTTGGGCAAGCCGGAATCACAATGGCAGGTTTGTGTATTTTGATGCAGCCGAGGCAGAAAACCCCGGCGAAGAAAAACCTCCTGAGAAGGCAATTCCGCAGCTACATTCCCATGAAGAGTTCTCTAATAAATTCCAACAAACTTTTAATAAACATTTAATTATTATCTAAAAGCGTGAACAGCAGCGGAACACTTGTACCTCTGCCTTTTTTCAGATTTGCCATTCCGATTTGTGAAAAGTTGTTAAAATCTCTGGCAACAGGCCTTTCTGATGCCAATTCCTCTTCTGATAACTTCACAGCACCTGCTTGCGGAAAAGAAACAGTAACCTTGTTTGATAAAGTATTATAAGAGATATTCCGTCCTCTGATCATCTCTTCAAAATACTGAGTCCCTGTCAGTACTGCGCTGCTGCGAACCGGTATAATTCTGATTGTGATTGTCTGGCTTACCGATTCCTGCGAAAATAAATTTCCCCTTGCACCAAGCAATGTTAAAATTATCAGACATGCTGCAAAACACTTTCTCATTTTTCTCTCTCTACCTTTTTGAAACAGATGTTTTGACTGCACTATCCAATTGACAATAATATGACAAAATTGTCACTAATTTTATAAAGTATTAACATTTTTTACATGAATGTCAAGGAAATTATCAAAATTAGGCGGGTTTATTTATAAATCAGGCAGCAGCTTTCACCCGAGTACATGGCAACCTTCGGCCGGAATACGCATAAAATTATAATTCTAATCAAAAACACATCTAAGGGCATAGCATAATCGGTAAACCTGAATTGACACTGGCCTTGCCATGCAAGGGCTGTGACAAGCGGGTTTATCCGAGTTCATGCGATGGTTATAAGGTATTATTTATTCCGGCTTTGATGCCCATATTTTCAAATATTCTTCGGCAGTACAAATAGGGATTTTACTCTTTTTATAATCTTGAGTGTTTCTTGTAATAAGAAACTTTATTTCATTTGCTTTTGCAGTATAATATTGAATAGCATCTTCAAAATCAGTAAAGTTGGAATCTAAAGCTAATTCGATAATTTTTTCAGTAACAGGCAAGATTGATATTAATGATTTTAATTTGCGAAGACTCTGAAGAGCATATTCATTAGAAGTTTTTTTGGTAAGGATATAATGAATATTAGAAAAAACAATTGGAGATGTAAAAGCTAATATTTGTTCTTGATCAATTAAGGTAAATAATTTCGCTGCGGAGTTATAAAATGGTTTTCTTTGAGCCAATACATCCAAAATTATATCTGAGTCTAAAAATATTTTGTGCATTATGAATATTTTTCCATAATATGTTTTTTATACTCTGACTTTGAATCATAATTGTCTTCTAATTGAATGACACCTGAAATCTCTTTTATATTTTGTGATACTTCAATATCATCAATATTTTGACTCTCTGTCAAATAAGTAAAATAATTCTGAACTAGTCCTGATAAACTTTGTTTTTTCAATTGAGCGTAATGTTTTGCTTTTTCAATCACATCATGATCAAGTTGTAATGTCAATTTTGAATTCATGCTAACCTCCTCTTTGTACGTATAAATTTAACACATAGACTACGTACTTGTCAAGGGGAAAGTTGTAATTTATTCATTAACCTTATAACCCATAAACCCCGCAGTTAGCCGTCCGGTGGAAGGCATTGTTATTTTATAGTGCCGACCTTTTCTACGATGATCCCTTTAAAAGGCAGCTCGGCAATACCGGATAGGGTCTTTTTCATTTCCAATAGGAAAGGTTTCTCTGTATTCTTATCCCCGTTTTTCATCTTACTTCGTAAAGTTAGAAAACCTGCCGGATAAACGCCGTTTTCCCCTTCTTTGACCTGAAAGAATAGTACCAGGTTGTTGGTGAAGGTAATTTCATACCAACTGTCCTCGATGGTTAGATCTTTGGGTGAGGTCGCTTTATCACCGTTTCTTTTCTCAACTACTATTTTTTCTGCTGGTATTTCAAGGTCACCGATCTCGCCGTTTAGTTCCCTGTCTGAAAAAAACTCATAGGGACCGTCTGTATTCCAGCCGGTTCGTATGCGCTTGACCTCATACGTTCGGAACACATTATCTTCCCAGGCTTGTGTGGCCAGCTGAGACACGCGGAAACACACAGCCTGGCAGAGACATTTATTTTCTTTTTTCGTCCCTTTGTTTTCAATTATGGCATCCGCAAATTGTAATGTCTCAATTTTGCTATTGGGCTTTTTCTGAATCTTCAGTGTGTTTGACTTGACGATATTTGTGACTGCAACACAGTCAGTTGGCAATAAAAACCTCTTCTTCGAAACAAGATGGAAACACCCAGTGAAGAAAACCGCAGAAATAAGAATCCCTATAGTGATTTTTTGGTAAGACATCACTCCTCCTATTCGCAATTACCATATGCAAAAATAACTGCAAAATCACCAGTAAAAACAACCGACAACCAAACGGAACACCGGAAAAGAATGAACTTGAAAGAAAGCACTACACCCAATTGAAGCAATTGACATCAACGCCCTTAACATGCGTTGGCCGAATTGAAAAGTGAAAATAGAAGCAAGCGTTTTCATTTAGTGCATTTTTGGGTTAGCAATTATTCATCATAAATAATTGCATCAAGAATAGAGAGTGCTTCATTTAGTACTCCTATAGGTGCTTTATCTATAAATTTTACCTTTCTTGATCTGTAATCAACTGATTTCATCTGATCTACCATAATAACACCTGAGATAATACCATCTTCAGGAATTTTAACATGTAAAGGGATATTACGATTGGTGTTTGTTATTGGACAAACAAATGAAAGTCCCGTTTTTTGATTGAAGATTGTATTAGAAACTACAAGAGCAGGCCTTCTGCCTTTTTGTTCATGTCCGGATTGAGGATCAAATGTTAAGGCGATAAAATCTCCCTTTTTCGGTATATATTGTTCCATTACCAAACTTCTCCTCCAACTGGTTTGCCCCAATCAATTTCTTCTGGCCTATAGTCTTCAGGCATTTGAGAAAGAAGACTTTTTAATTTATATTTTCCACGATTTACAGTTGTCGGTTTTACAACAATTTTACCATTATGTATAGAAATATCTACATCATCACCGATTGCTACGTGTACTTTACGAAGAATATCTTTAGGAAAACGAACTCCCTGGCTATTACCCCATTTTTGTATTTTAGTAATCATAATATTTCCTCTTTAGACAATTAGCAGTATATCCAAAGTATATACAACAAAAACAAAAAAGTCAAGTATAATTATTTTGCTAACATTTGGCTCTGAGGTGCGGCCAACTAATGCCATCCAGAAGCCATGTTTGATGTAAGAATAAAGGTACGATAATGTCCGCACAGTTATTCTTTTCATGGACGGCGAAAACCGTCAAAAGCAGATGAAAAATGGGAAAAAACCGTTACAGCCGCATCCGGCAGCAGCCATGGGGATATGCCAGCCCTTTATCTACTTGGCAAAATAATTTACTCTTGGCATATTTTGAAAATCATTATCTTGTGTCCAAACTATAGCTTCAAATTTATTTGCTGTTGCCAGAATAATACTATCTGCCATTGGGATTTTATTTCTTAAACTAATAACAGCTGCGGACATTGCAATTTCTAATGTTAGATCAACAATTTGCCCTTGTTTCATTAAAGCAATACCTTGAAGTGCACTATTTTCATCTTTTTCACGAAGAATGACTTTGAATACCTCATAGATAGTAATTGAGGGAACAATTAATGACTCTACATTTGAAAGTGGTTCTTCAAACTGACTTGCATTTTTACCACCAGAGAAATACTCAAGCCACCCAGATGAATCTACAATATTCACACTCTATCCCCTTCTCTTTCGAAATTGATGTCAATTCCTTTTAAAAAACCCTTCATATCAGTTATCTTTCTAACGGGGATAAGTTCAATTCTGTCTTCATATTGCATGACTTGCATTCGTTGGCCAGGAAGCAACTTTAATGATTCTCTCACATTCTTAGGTATTACGACTTGAAATTTGGGTGAAATTTTTACTGCTTCCATTTTCAATCTCCTTATTAAAGCCCTTGTCGTAATACGTTAATACTATCGATACTAAAAATCAACTTCTTTTTGGCTATCGTCAAAAAATATAGGGGTATAACGGTGCGGTTCAGTGAGTGCAAAAGCCAAGAGAAATCTCGACAACTGAAGTGATTCCACTGAGCTCTAATAAACCTAAAAACCGGTGCGCTTTTGCATCCACTGCAACCGCATGGTTAGCAGGAATTTATTAATTGCCGCGTCTCACTTCTTGCAAGATGTCAATGATTTCTTCTTTCGAGATATCTATCTTTATTCCTTTAACATTAAGAGGAGAAGTTATTTTCTTAAAAGGTTTTACAATAAACGACGATCCATCTTTTCTTTTTATTAATACCTCACCTTCAATTTGTGCTTTATTTAAAATAGAAGCAAATTTTTGTCTGGCCTCTGAAAAAGTATATACTATCATGGCTCAACCTCGATCGTTTTTATATTTAAAGTCTTTGAAATTGTTTTTAATTTATCATCAAGTGTTAATAGTGCGGCTTTTTGCCTGATAGCACACTCAATAAAATATGCATCATAAGCATAGATATTATTTTCATATGCAATTGACAGGGCATTTTTTAAATCAATATCAAGGAATCTTATTGGTATCTTCTGATAGTAATCAATAGCTGTTCTTGCCTGGCTTAATGTTAATCTGTTCCTTTTAAACATCGCAGAAAAGGCATTACTAATTTCCCAGTGCAAAGATTGTGGTGCAATCAATTCACATCCGATCGTGTGCTGAATTAATTTATTTTTATGCTTTTCATTTGTGATTACTGCTATGACAACAGATGTGTCGATTACGATTAGCATTTACGTTCACACTCCATGTGTACAATTGTACAACTAATTTAATTCATACTACATGCATTGTCAAGTATTTTTTACCTGCTAACAATTCTTATCTTAAATAAACCGAAATTTACTTGAAAAAGTGCCTTTCCATCTGCAAAATGATAATACCCTTATTTTCATTTATTTGATTGAAAGGAGAATACTATGAAACTCCAAAATCTCGAGATGCCTGTCCCGAGTTTTATACGGGGAAAAGGCACTATATCTCCGATAAATTCGTTATTGGTATTGACCCGGCTAAAAACAAACACCAGGCCATGGTTCTTGATCCCAAAGGAATTCCTGTCGGGAAATCCTTTTCTTTTCAAAGTTCTTACAACGGTTTCCATTTCAAACTCATTCCCTTTCCTGGTTCTTCCTGACTAGCGAATCTATAAATTAGTCGGGCCGAATAATTAGAATCGGCAGCGACGAAATAAAGTCGGGCAGGGAAGTTTAAACAACCGGGACGGTACTTTGAGACTGCAATAGGTGAAGTGCGTCCGGACTTGAGGGAAAGGTACAAGCTTCTTGAGCTTAAAAGTGACCGTTGTCAAAGAACGATAATCAATTTAAAGATATACTTTTTACTTGACTTTCAGCAAGTAGACCAAGCTCACCAGCGGTAATGGAGCGTCTCGCACTGAGCCTGTCGAAGTGCAGCGGAATAGCGGTCAGGTGGAGTGTCTTGTTAGCGAATTATAATTTTTTCAAGAAATCATTTACTGTTATCCTTGCTTGTTTTAATATATGTGAAAGGGTTGACCGCTTTATCGGCTTATGCGCCGGAACTATAATTTTTAATACCTCATTTTCAATATGTTTTTGCAACCTTATATGCGAACCTTTTTGTCGAACTATTACCCACCCATCCCTTTGTAACGCTTTGATGACCTTGTCGTAATTTAAACTCGGCACCTTGCTCATATCGATAATTCCACTTCTTCAGCGTGGGTAGCTTTGAAAGTATCATCTGCTACCGGTTCTAAATAAAGTTCAATTGCCTCACGAATATTTTTTAATGCTTCTTCTTTCGTATCGCCTTCTGAAATACATCCCGGCAGAGAAGGCACTATAGCTGTATATCCTCCATCATCGCTTGGTTCCAAATAAATTTTCAGTTTCATATCTATCCTCTTATTTCTATTTCTCGCTAACGATTCTTATCTTAAATAAGCCGGAATTTACTTGATAAAGTGCTTTTCCGTCTGCAAAATGATAATACCCTTATCTGATTGAAAGGAATATACTATAAAATTACAATATTCCGGGATAAAAGGCAATTTATTTCCGATAAATTCATTACATCCCTGCCGGGAAATCTTTTTCTCTTCAAAATCTGTGCAGCGGTTTTCACTTTAAACTCTGGCAGGGAAGTTTAAACAACCGGGACGGTACATTCGCAATGACTTTGAGACTGCAATAGCCAAGGTGCGTCCGGAGTTCAGGAAAAGGTACATGCTTCTTGAGATTAAAGAAGAGCGTTTTCAAGAACAAATTCAAAATTATCTTTTATTTTTCTTTTGCTTTTCAGCAGGCAGCCGCGCTTAACCAGTTGGGTTGAACCTGAGTGAACTCCAGAATCTAATTCCAGGAGCTAAGGTTCTATAGTTGCTCCGGGCAGATCAGCTTTACTGTTGGAAAATATGTTTTGTATCTATTTACATCTCGTGTAATTAAGTCCAGTCCAAGTACTGCTGCATGTGCTCCAATATAGAAATCGGGTAAGGGGGATCTCTTTATCCCTTTATTCTTTCTATACTTTAGATAAACTTTACCGGCCAGAAAAAGAGCTTCTTTAGGAATTTCCAGCATCTGGAATCCACCTTTATGGATGGCTGATTCCAACTCCTCAATCTTTCCAAAACCTATAGAGACTTCTGTGTACACAATTGAGTTAATATAGAGCGTTTCGTAAAGGCTATAATTTGCCAATACCGATTCAGACCAATCCGCCCAATTTGGGTCATCAAGAAAAATGTCCAAAATAACGTTTGAGTCAACAAGAAGGCCCTTCACCTATCCTCCCTTGTTAATGCCATAATCTCATCTGTCGTCATTTTAACATCTGCAATGCCGCGTAATTTTGCAAATTTACGGGTTGCAGCTTTTTTCCCTTTTAATTTCACTAAAAAGACGCGGCCTTCTTCCTCAATAAAATCAACTTCTGTTGCCGGGGTTATCCTTAATTTTTCACGAATGTGCTGGGGAATTGTTACTTGACCTTTTGTAGTTACTCTCATTATGTGACCTCCAGTACTAAGTATTACTGGTAATAATAATACATTATACAGCCAAAGTCAATATCAATTTATAGAATTATTTAACGATTCTTATCTTAAATAAACCGGAATTTACTTGATAAATTGACTTTCCTAAACAACCGGCACAGCACATCCGCAATGACTTTGAGACTGCAATAGGTGAAGTGCGTCCGGACTTGAGGGAAAGGTACATGCTTTTTGAGCTTAAAAGGGACAGTTTTCAGAGAACAACTTTAAGATTATCTTTTATTTTTCACTTGCTTTTCAGCAAGTAGGTTTGGCTTCATCCGGCTGCGTCTGCTATAGACCCGGGTTATTATAAATTTTACAATTTATCAAATTGTTCTGGTTCGATATCTGGAAGTTTCGACAAAATTTCTCTGAATTTATTAGAATTTCCATATTTACCCCGCTCTTCAAGATATCGTCCAGTTTCAAGTGCTGATATTTTTTCAGCCAGTGCAAAGGTGATAAATTGATTTATTGATATTTTATCTTCCGATGCTAATAGTTTTACTCTATTATGTAACGATTCAGGTATTCGTAAACTCAATGTACTCATTGTTAAACCTCAGAAAGCGGATTTATTCTCAA
>JAGGVB010000182.1 GCA_021158245.1 bacterium
CGGCATAGCAGCAACAATGATAGAAGGATATTACAGAAACAGCAAGAAAGATCAGGCTAAGTTTTTCAGATACGCATTATCATCAGCAAAAGAGACAGAGCTTTGGATTTATCGTGCACATGAAAGAAATTTACTTAACAAACCGAAATATACTGAATTACGGGATAAACTTTCCAATCTGGTTCCACAGACTGTAAATTATATCAACAAATTAAAGGATTAGAGCCTATTCACTATTTATGTTTCCAGGGGATGAATTTCCAATTTTTTGAATATCAGCATCTGGATCGCTATTGCAATCAGTATCATATTTTTAATCCGGAATCCATCAAATTAAAAACAGGCATTCAAAGCAGGGGCCCAGCCCCTGAACGATCAAAATCAAACCTGGTCTAACATTAAAAGCTTGACTTATTAATTTTAATAACTTACTTTAAAATGTGTGGCAAATACTCGAACATAAAAACATCCGAAAGAATTGCAGGAAACTGCCCAAACAAGTATTAAAGAAATATGAACTTTGGAAGGATATTGTATTTCGGCATGGCCCGGATAAACTGCGTGAATTCCCCGGTTTTCACGATGAAAGACTTAAAGGCGCACGTGAAGGGCAGCGCTCTTCACGATTAAATTCCCAATATCGAGTAATATATATTGTTAATAAAAACATCATTACAATTTACGTCTTAGAAATTAACCCCCATGAATACTGAGAGGTGGGAAATGAAAATAAATAAGAATAAATTCATATCTTCACAAAAATATGTAGATCTGACAACAGGTGAAGCAATCAGGATGCTGCGTAAACTTAAGGGATGGACCCAGGAAGAATTAGCTGCCCGCTCCGGGATCAATGCGAAGAACATCAGTATGCTCGAAAATGATAAAGTGGAAATCGGCAAACACAGAGCCGTGCAGCTGGCAAAGGCCTTTGGTATACACCCTGCAATTATTATGTTCCCTGAATATGAGGCTGATTTGATTACAAGTGCGGCATAAGTCAGAAAGTTCATAAAGTATAAAGACCGTATAGATAGTACTTTTAACTTTATGAACTTTTTAAGTATCGCAATTACTATCGTTCTTTAAATCGCGGCCTGGCCCTGGCAAAATTTAACCCGACAAAACCACCGTAGATTTCAGACACCCGGTGATGCCGTGAAAAAATCAACAACAACCGGGGTCTGCCCCCTTTTTTTCAGGCTATTCCAATTTTATCATTTTCTTAATATCGCTAAATTCACCCATTTGAATTTTGTAGAAATACATACCTGACCAAATTTGCCTTGTGTAGCGGATAACAACCCGGTCTTTTTTTCTGGCGCCACGCTCTCTGTCACTATTATTTAATGACTTCTTAAATATGGACATTCATCGATAAAACTTAAAAAAATTGAGGCTGTATGTATCAAATGGATAGGAAAGCCAATGTCGGCTATATGAAGAGCAATGACTATGAAAACAACGGGACAATTAATTCAAAATACTAATCGTTTGCAGCGTTCACCCGGAAGGATACAACTGAAACGCCATTTTATATTTTTGACATTGATGAACATAACACGACTGATATTATCGATAAATACCATACGGTAATCCAAAATCTTCGGCTGATTAAACGGCCAGCTTCAAACAGATGGCCACAGCAGGATAAAAAGTGGAGTGAAGCTGCGTTGGGGCAGAATAAAGATGGAAATGTATTGTTCATTTTTTTCCGGTCGCCGTATTCTATACATGATTTTAATGAAATTCTGAAGAATCTACCCATCAATATTGCCTGCGCCCAGCACCAAGTAAAAGGAACAGCGGGACAGACGTTTACAGGCATCACAGACAACTCCAAATATATTCTTCAGGCCGGGTTCTGGTACGGCAGCGGCTTAGTCACGGATGCGATACAGACTCCAATAGTCATGCTTCAACAATATCAGCTGAAACAAAACTACCCAAATCCCTTTAACCCTGGCACTACGATCCGCTATAACCTGCCCCGTGCAGCGGATGTCAGGATCAGTATTTATAATATGAGCGGAAGAAAAGTTCAGACACTTATCAGAGGCCGGCAGCCAGCAGGGGAGCATTCACTCTATTGGGATGCTTCAAGAACAGCATCAGGAATTTATTTTATAAGAATGGAGTCAGCAGAAGCTATATTAGTAAAAAAATGTGTGCTGGTAAAATAAAACAGCAATAACAGTAATGCCGGAATACGGCTAAGTTGTTATTAATTATACTGAACAATAAAATATGTTACTTTTAAAGGCCTTAGATTTCTGCGAAACCTGTCAGGCTTTTAAAGATGCCGGAACAATTTCAAATCTGATTCCACAGATAATCAATTATATTAATAAACTGAATGAATAATGAATGGAGTGTTTTTACTTTACAGGACTGTTAGTACCCTTTTTAAAAAATTCGTCAATTTTCTTTATACCGGATTTCTTTGCCTCTTTAATAGTGCCTTCAAAAAGCACCTCTCCATTATCAAGAAAAACGATTCTGTCAGCAATACGTTCTATACTTACAACTTCATGAGATACAATGACCATTGTCATTCCCAGTTCGTCTCTCATCTTCAAAATAAGCCTGTCAAGGGCTTCAGAAGTAATGGGATCAAGTCCTGCGGAAGGTTCATCGCAAAAGAGCAGAGGAGGATCAAGTGCAATAGCCCGCGCAAGAGCAGCACGTTTTCTCATTCCTCCAGACAATTCTGAAGGAAGTTTAGTTTCTGAACCTTTAAGACCCACAAGCCCCAGCTTAACATGAACAAGCCGGTTAATTATTGAAGATGGAAGGTTAGTATGCTGTTCAAGAGGGATTGAAATATTTTCTGCTACTGTAATAGAGTTGAGTAGTGCCCCATTCTGGAAAAGAACTCCTATATGTTTTAAGATATCACTTAATTCTGTTTCATCGAGATTGGTCACGTCCGTTTCGAAAATTTTTATAATACCTGACCATGGATTATATAAGCGCAGTATGTTTTTGACAAGGGTTGTTTTTCCGCATCCGCTTGACCCTATAATTACAGTTATCTGATGACGGGGTGCAGTCATGGACACGTTACGAATAACCTTAGTGTCCTGGAAACCTGCTGTTAAATTTATAACTTCAACAAGAAGATTTGAATCTGTTTCATTCATAAAATTCATATCTTTCGATTGATAAGTCCAAACTGCAATTGATTTTTTAAAATTCTATTCCCTTTCCGAAGTAAAAAATCAGGCCTAGAATACTATCTGCAAGGATCACAAGAAAAATAGAGACAACTACACTGGCGGTTGTGGCCTTGCCTACACCTTCTGCTCCGCCTTTGACACGAAAACCAAAGTGGGCTCCGACCATTACTATTATCCATGCGAATACAACACTTTTTACAAGTCCTGTAATTACATCTTTGATTATAAGTGCATGCAGTACCTGATTGTAAAAGGGCTCCACACCAAGGTCGAGGTAGGTTACTCCCACAAGCATTGCTCCTAAAATACCTATTACCATAGAATAAGCAGTTAAAAGAGGAACACTGACAGTCATTGCATAAATTTTAGGTACAAGAACATATTTAACAGGACTTAATCCCATTGCTTTTAATGCGTCAGTCTCTTCTGTTACAACCATTGTTGCAATTTCCGCTGTTATTGATGAGCCGCTTCTTCCTGCAAAAACAATTGCTGTCATAATCGGGCCCATCTCACGGGTCATGGATATGGCTATAAGATCTGCAATATAGATTCCTGCTCCGAATTGTCTAAGCTGTGCAGCGGATTGAAGAGCTA
Organism: bacterium; assembly: GCA_021158245.1. Classification (NCBI taxonomy): domain Bacteria; species bacterium. The sequence goes on from JAGGVB010000182.1 coordinate 3,777, forward strand.
ATATAAAACCTATCAGAAATCCGAGGATTGTTACTATGGGCAGACTATTCATCCCCAGGAGCATACACTGATTCTGAAATTCTCCCTTGCGCATGCCCTGTTTTTTAACTAGTCCGGTAGCAGCATAAAAGAATGCATCTGCTGTCAGAATAAAGGCGTCCTTTATATTTTGCCATGTTTCCTCAACTTTTTCACCAATTATATAAAAAAACGAGAACCTCTCTCTTTTTTCTAAATATACAGATTCAGACGAAAATATTTTTCTGGTTTCTCTTATGTGTTCACTCTCTCCGTAAATAACCAAATTAAAAGATTTATTTTCGGCTATTGAACCTAACTCATCCAACAATGCAACACCGCTGCTGTCTATCCTATCAACAGCAGAGATATTGATTGTTAATCCTCTTCCCTGATATTTGCGTACAAAAGAGAGAAGTTTATCTCCAATTTCGGAAATTTCGGAGATAATGAAATCTCCGGAAATAATAATTTCTGATTGTAAAAATTTTATATTAGTCATTTTTCGGCTGGTCTATGTTAAAATGTGCTGCACATTTTTTTAGAAATTCATTAGTCTCATCAAAAAGGATGCCGCTGATCACTGATACAAATGAGTTCATATCATTTTTATTGCCCAACCCGACAATTTTATCAAAATCATAGCGGAGAATTGTTTCTCCTGATTCAGTATTATCTAAAATAATAATCCCCCTGACATGAGCTGAAACAATTTTTTTTACCTGAACTCTTTCCATCTGCTGTATATGGCCCCGAATTACAAAATCTGGTTTATATGAGAATCCTCTGTAACAGTTTTTAAATAACCGTGAATTATCCACAATACTGTAGACCATGTCAGCAACTGCAAGCCCCGGGCGCACAGCCCAGTAGTGGTAAAAATAGTAATTAAGCTCATGTGTGTCTGATCGTAAAACAATACTGGTCTGACGGTAAGCTCTGTCAACATCAAAATCACGAACATTAACAGAATGGTCAACGGATTTTGTAAATTTTACAATTTTTGATAATTCTGCAGGGTCCATTTCTATTAAATAGTACCTACGTATCATGACCCGGCGTGTACATCCGGACAAAACTGCAATTAAAAGGAACACAGCAATTGCAATATTTTTCGCCTTTGACATTTTATTTCCCCAGTTTATAATCTGGTGCGTTTTTAGGTTTTGTACCTCTGATAATTACCGAGGGATCTTCAGAGATCATTCGGGAAAACTGATTAAGATAGTCAATGCTCTCTCTCATGGATTCAACTGAATATACAAGATTACTGCTTCCCTTGGCAACATTTATTTCGATTTCCTTCAAAATCCCGTTAGCTCTGTTTAACGTAATATTCATATCACGAATAAGCTGTACAAGTCTTGCCTGTCTTAAAGCGCTGGCAATCTCAGCAAAATCACCAAGAGCTTGTTTTAAAGAATCAGACATTGCAAAGGTTTCAAATTCTGCCACAACTTTTTTCATCCTGCCTGACATTGCAGCAAGGTCTCCTGAAATCTGTTCGGTATTTGCTATTGTTGTATTGAGCGCATCTCTGTTATGCTGTAGAAGATTACTGACTTCATTCATCAAGATAGATGTATTCTCTACCATCCCGAGAAATCGTTCGGTATTTTTCTCATTAATAAGTTTAGCAATGTTGTTTAAAATTATTTCCGCTTTTTCAGTAATGACATCAGCCCTGCCTGTTATTGATTCTGCAATTGATCTCCCTGCCTGAATAAAGCTTCCGGGTTTTAAATTTTCAGCTTCATTGGTGCCGCTTCTAAGCTCAATGACCTTAAGCCCTGTAATACCGATGTAAAACATTTCTGCTTTTGTATCATTTTTTATCGGGAGTCTGGGTTCAAGACTTAATTCAACAATAACACGGGTAATGTCTTTCGGATCAATTGAAATTTTATTTACAAAGCCGACTGTAAGCCCATGATACTTAACGCTGCTTCCTTCCTGCAGCCCTGCTACGGAAACGTCTTTAAATCCGATATAGTAGATGTCTCTATCCTGAAACATTTTGGGAGCAATGATAAGGACGAATATTAATATTGTCAGAAAAACAAGGATTGTAAAAAATACGCCTAATCTTATTTTCTGTGATTTGCTGATCATGGCTTTTACTCCAAAGAGTATATTGTGGACATTTTGTTTCTTATCTATTTTGTAAAATAACAAGTTCTGGTAAAATAGTCAATTGAATTCTTTGTCTGGGATGTAAGTGGATTCAATAACCAAATCAGAACCTATGCAACGTCTCTGCTGCTCGGTATCAGCTCAGCAGGCTGTGAAATCAGGAATTGACCGTTTTCTATCCATTTTTTCAGAGTTGCAGCTATCTGCCTTGCCTTTTTTATGTTTGAGAGCTGTACACACGGAATTCTCTTTCCTTTGACCAAAATCTCCTTTTCCTCAATATCGGAAACAGTGACTTCTCCTATGACACCTCCGATTCCGTTGGGATAATCGTATCCGTAATCTACAACAGGTACAATAATATCTTTGTTGCTTACTGCTGTAAATCCAAGAATCTCTTCATTTAGTATTGGGATGGGGATACCGAGCCCTACCATTAGTGTCGGGCCGTATCCTTTAAAGAATGTTCCTTTTAAAAAGTCGCCTGACATTTGTTTTAAATCCCCTGTAACAGCGAGAGTGCCTGCAGGGCGTACAGGCACACCGTTTTTGCCCCGCTGTGGAGAAGGATTGTGCTGAGTACCAGGGCCTGCAACGTAGCCTATACCTCCGCCAAGGAATATCCGGGTTCCTATGCCGATTGTCTTAAAATAGGGGTCATTCATAAGAGGGCTCAATTGGCCCGCACCGGAATAGGAAGCATTTGCCATATCAGGTTTAAGTGCGCCCATGTATGTGTACACTGTTTTTGATGACATATTAACTGCACAGTTGTAGTTTTGATATCCGTTTCTCGGACAGAAAAGAAACGCATCGGGAAAATCCTTAAGAGCCATTCTTTTTTTGATTTTCTGATTCGGATAACAGTCGGTTCCGTCACTTTCGGCAAATACTTCAACTTCTTTTCCTGATACCAGATCATGAATCACATGGCCTCCGCCGTACAGGTCATTTCCTCTTCTTTTAGTTGCACCTATGTAGCAGTCTACCGCTGCAATACCGCTGTAAGCTTCAACTCCGTTTATTTGGACTTTTGCAGCTTTGATTTTTGGTTTTGAATGTCCAAAATTAAGAAAAGCTCCTGATGAACACATTGCTCCGAAAGTTCCGGTAGTTACAACATCAACTTCCTGAGCGGCCCTTTTCAGGCCTTTTTGTTTGACTGCTTCTATTACTTCTTCAGCGGAAAGTACGACTGCTTTACCGGATTTTATTTTTTCATTGATCTCTTCGTAACTTTTTGCCATTTTTATTCTCCTTAATTTTACTCGTTTTTATTATTTCTGCTGCATGATAAATTGAAGCAGGGTCTTTTAAGGAACTGCCGCCGAATTTCATTACAATCATTAATCACCTTTCTTTTGAAATGGAATAGTTTAAATGTCCGTATGTTATTATCTTTTTATCTATTTTTGAACTAACGATTTCCGGGAGCCTTCCCCATAAAGCGATCTTATCATTGAAGATTGCGAGCGCTCCCTCTATCTGCTTGATATTTTTAAGAAAATCAAAACAGAAATTTAAATCTTCTTCCGAGTTTATCCTGTTGCCGAGAGCAGTGGCAGCAGCATCTGCAAGAGCTGTATTTTCAGAGATCACAGTAGCTGCCGAGGCTTTGCCGAAACTAAGCGAGGGCCCTACAATGCCTGAAGAGGTACATATGCCAAAAGGTTTTTTCCTGGGTTCAATATAGAATGCAAGCCCTGATGTTGTTCTGCTGCCTGTAAAGATTCCGACATGAACAGGCTCTTTAATAAATAGTGCAATGTCGCCTCCGTTGTCAATAATAGCGTCGCTGCACCCGGCTTTAATAACAGCATTCAGCGCATTTTCTGCAAATGCACCTGCAACAGATGCCATAGGGCCGATTCCTGCAAGGCCTGCTGCGTCTGTCATTCGCCTTATAATTTTTTTTGAAACCAGGCCGGTTTTTACAGGACTCAGTGATGTTTTAAAATCAGGAATTCTCTTAATAGTAGATTCTACCAGGCTTCTATCTTCAATCAGGCTTCTTTCCGCAACATCAAAGAATTCCGGTTTACTCAAAATGGTTACAATTGTATCCTTGTATTCAAAATGGTGTCTCTGCCACCGCATTTTTTATCCTCTGTTAAAAAATCTATTGAGCTTATAAATAAAAAAAGCCTGCGAAATTCATCGCAGGCTTTTTAAAAATCTATACACAAACAGATACTATGGCATAAATCCCGCAATGAATTCCGCAGACCTACGCATGCCCATAATATTCTGTCGTGTTGTAAGGTGAATCATCTTATTCTCATTTTTAAAGTCAATAATTTTTCAAGTTGAGAAATATATAAAAATATTTAATTCAAGTCAAGCTGTTTTTTTACAACCCTTTTATAAATAAGTTTATTGTTATAATTACAGCACACAATATATCTTCCAAGCGGCAGGTTGGAAAACTCTGCATGTATTATATAAGGACAAATGCAGTCGCATAAATCAGCAGCAGTATCTTCGGCAGCAATAAATATTGTGTCTGTCTCAATTTTATAATTCAGAGAGAACCGTTCTCTGTCAGGGCAGCAATTGGCGCTTACACAAAAATCAATTTTCAGAGAGTCTGTAAAACTGTACGAAAAGCATGTATCAACAGATGATGTTTTTTTAAATAAATTACGCTGGCATCCCGGCACCTGATACATGATGCCTGTCACTTGAGGCTGCTCATCTCCCGGATTTGACGATTTGTCCCTGCAGGAGAAAGTCAGCAATACAAGGACGAATAGAAATAATTTTCTGTAAAACATAGAGTCCTCCCCGTTTTCTATATTCTAACATTTCAACATTACCCTATTCATTAAGCATATAATTGAAAATCCTATTTCCCTGCAGAAGACCGTACAAATTTAAGTCCTTTCGCAATTGCTTTTTTCATATCATCGGAATCAGGCCAGTGGCCTTTGTTATCAATAATTACAAGTTTGGAATTTTTTAAATGCCGGTTAATAACGGCTGCCCTGTCAGAAGGAGCTATGACATCGTATCTTCCGTTTATAATAAATATGGGCTTATTTTCGATTTTTGTGATATTTTCAAGAACAGGATCTCCTTTTAAGAAACATTTGTTTGCCATGTAAAAATTTTCAATCAATGCAAATGCATATATTTTGGCTTTATTAAGGCCGGAAAGAGGGTTGAACTGCGGAGTAGAACCTGTAATTGTTAACCAGTACTCTATCCATTTTTCTGTGTATTGATCTCTTGATTTAAAATTCATTTTTAAAAGGCCGTTTGTCAGAATTTCAGGCAGGCTGCTCTTTGAAGAATTATCAAGGCCCTGTAAAAGCTTTTTATGTGCTTCAGGGAAAAATTGTTCTGCACTGCCGTAATAGATATTTGCTATCTCATCAGAAGTACCTGTAAAGCATGACCATAAAACCATACCTCTTACATTTTCAGGATAGTTTTCCGCATAGAGCAGTGCGATGCCTGCTCCCCAGAATCCGCCGAAAAGTATTATTTTGTCAAGTTTTAAGTGTGCTCTTAATTTTTCCATATCACTGATAATATCCTGAGTCGTGTTTTTTTTGATTTCTCCAGGGGGCAGGGACATTCCGGAACCTCTCTGATCAAACGTAACAACAAGAAAGTCATGAGGATTAAAAAATGTTTTAAGTTTTTTGAAAACAGGCAGGCCCGGATCTGTCTGCAGCACAAAAACAGGAATGCCTTTCGGGCTGCCGCTAAGCTCGTAAAAGATTTGGTGAGTATCAGAAGCTTTAAGATAGTTCTCTTCGTAAGCTGAAACTTTGTAAAGTTTTTCTGCTTCTCTCTTTTTTGCGTTTTTCAGAGGATCAAGAAAGAAGAAGCTGAGTACAAAAACCATTGTAAGGAGAATAAAAAATACTCTTCGCATAATACTGTCCTATATGACTTTGTATGAAATTTCGTCAATTATCAGCAATAGCTGCTCCTTGCTGTCAGTGTTTCCGGGAATTGAAGTTTTAATTATAAGCTTTGATTTATAATTTTCTGAATCCTGTAAAAACCCTTCATAGAGCTGTTTGTGAAGAATATCTGACGGTTTCTGATTCTCCTGAAAATCAACTTCAGCAACGCCTATTGCTGAAATTATTCTGCTGTTCTGATAATCAAAGCTGAAATCAATACTATTAAGCATAAATGAAGCTGTAACAACATTGCCGACAGTAATTGACACAATCCTTCCAATGTTTACAGATGTGCTTCTGTTTTTTATGCTGTCAACAGAGATAGTAACCCGGGTTTGCGGAAACAGCATGGCAACATCTGAAATGTTTAAACCGTACCTGTCCAGAGAGCTCTGAAATGCAATAAATCCGCTGACAGGTTCTTCTGTACGGAACCTGACATAACTTTTGTACTTTCCTTTATCTGTTTCCGTAATATCTGCGGGTTTGCCTGCTGATGATTTTCCGGAATTAGTGTCTTTAAGAACAAACCTGATTGAGCTGCGTGCTGTTATGGAAGCAGAGGAGGGGGGATAATTTGCTTTTTTCCTCCACCTGACAAGGCCGGCTGTAACAGCCAGTATAACAGCAGATGCAAAAAATACTGCAGCAACAGAAATATATATCCATTTTTTAAGAGCCATTATTTTCTCCTGTGACAGATTATTAAAATGTAAAAGTACTTTTCTGAAAAGTCAAGGGGAAAAATGATATAGAGGTATCAACGTATGGCATAATCAAAGGCATACAAACTTAAACCGGCAGTATTCCAATAAATTTCCCGGGAAGTTTAAGACATTTTTCTATCTGATGTTAAAAGGAGGCCTGCAAGAATATCTTATATCCGGCATAATTTAAATTTTTCGGAGGAATATTTTTTACAGGCC
>JAGGVB010000183.1 GCA_021158245.1 bacterium
GCTTGACAACATCGTTTGATGCCCAGTGGGATCCTGCTGAGCAATGGGAAATGGATATAGAGAATATTTTACCTTATGTTGATTTATTTTTCCCAAATGAGCAGGAATTGCTGCATTTAACAAAACAAAGTTCAATTACAGAAGCTATAAGCAGTTTGGGGAAAAATGCAAATGCTGTAATAGTTAAGATGGGTAATAAAGGTTCCATTAGCTGGTACAAAGGAGAAATAGTTAAAATTGCTGCATTTAAAAATGAAAATGTTGTTGATGCTATTGGTGCAGGAGATAGCTTTAATGCAGGATTTATCTACCAGTTCCTGCAGGGGGCATCTGTTGAAGATTGTCAGTATTTCGGCAATTTATGCGGAGCAGTTAATACAACAGCGCCAGGCGGAACAACGGCTTTTACGAATTATGATGAGATTTTAAAAGCTGCTGATCCTTTGATAAGTCCGGATAAATAATTATAGAATGAATATATAATCATGCCAGGTGGAAATGAAATATGGTGCGGCCGTCAGGGATCTTTCATAAATGCGTGGTTGAGTTGGTGAGGTGAAGGCCGCACTTATTTCTTTCTGAATAGTTTTGTCATATGGAGAATACTATTTACAATGATTAACCCTATCCTGAAAATTATTTCATCTCACAAACAGGGCAGGCCTGCAGGCATATACTCTGTTTGCTCTTCTAATAAATTTGTTATTGAAGCAGCAATGAAACAGGCAGAAATTGACGGAGGTAATCTTCTTATAGAATCCACATCCAACCAGGTAAATCAGTTCGGCGGATACACAGGAATGACGCCAGCTAAATTTGTAACTTTTGTGAGGAATATTGCTGATTCGATGGATTTTGATTTTAACAGAGTGATACTCGGGGGAGACCATCTGGGGCCAAATGCGTGGCAGAATGAGAGGGCAGGGGATGCAATGGCCAAGGCGTCAGGCATGGTGCGCGAGTATGCTGTAAATGGTTTCAGGAAGATACATCTTGATGCAAGTATGAGATGTGCAGATGATCCTTATCCTCTTGATGAGCAGATAGTAGCAGAACGGGCAGCAGAACTTTGCGGGGTTGTTGAAAAAGCTCTGTCTGATAATTCAGATACTCAGCAGCTTCCTCTTTATGTCATTGGCACTGAAGTGCCTGTTCCGGGTGGTGCAAAAGAAGCGCTTAAAGATGTTTCTGTTACAGAAGTAGAAGATGTTCAAAAAACAATTGACATAACAAAGCAGGCTTTTCTCTCACGCGGATTAGAATCAGCATGGGAACGTGTAATTGCTGTTGTAGTTCAGCCAGGTGTTGAATTCAGTGATACAGCAATAGTTGAGTATGATTCTGAAAAAGCCCGGAAACTAAGTAAGTTTATTGAGAATGAGCCGAACCTTGTTTACGAAGCACATTCTACTGATTATCAGAAAAAGGACTCTCTGCAGCAGATGGTTAAAGATCACTTTGCTATTTTAAAAGTAGGCCCCTGGCTGACTTTTGCTTTCAGAGAAGCAGTTTTCGCTTTGAGTTTTATGGAAAATGAGTGGCTTTCACACAAAAAGGATATTTTATTATCAGATATTCAGAATGTACTGGACAAGGCTATGCAGGCTAATCCTGTTTACTGGCAGAATTATTATCACGGAGATTCTGATGAAATCCTGTTTGCAAAGAAGTACAGTTACAGCGATCGTGTACGTTACTACTGGTCTGATCAAAATGTTAACAATGCATTATCACTGTTGTTAAATAACCTTACTGAAAATCCTGTGCCCATGACATTGTTAAGCCAGTACATGCCGGAACAGTATGATTCTGTCAAAGGAGGGAAAATTGCCAATAAACCAGTGGAACTTATACAGGATAAAATAATGAAAGTCACCGGAATATATTCGGAGGCAACTAATTTATCAGATTACTAATGTTAATTATTCACGTTAATGCGGAAGGAGTGGTGCTGTGAAAACTAAAATGTGGCTGTTTTTTGCACTTATTACTATGACTTTCTGGGGTGTCTGGGGTGCTCTGATTGAAGTACCTGAAAAGGCCGGATTTCCTGCAACACTGGGTTATGTTGTCTGGGCATTAACCATGATTTTACCTGCAGTTGTTGTATTAAAGAAGATCCACTTTAAGATTGAACACGATTTGCGTTCTGTTCTTCTCGGTTCTGCAGTAGGTTTCCTGGGGGCGGGCGGGCAGTTAATTTTATTCCAGGCCTTACGCACCGGCCCTGCATATCTTGTATTTCCGTTTATTTCCCTGTCTCCTGTAATTACAATTATTCTCTCTTTTGTAATATTAAAAGAGAATGCGACTCGCAGGGGATGGGTGGGCATTGTAATAGCATTGGTTAGTATTGTTTTCCTTGCATACCAGAAAGGAAACAGCGCCAATGCTTCAGGTTATTTATGGGTCATACTGGCTTTTATTGTTTTCCTGGCATGGGGTATTCAGGCATACATTATAAAATTTGCAAACAGATCCATGAAGGCAGAAAGTATATTCTTTTATATGACACTTACAGGCCTTGTTTTAATTCCGGTTGCTATTTTAATGACAGATTTTTCTCAGACCATAAACTGGGGATTTAAGGGGCCGTACCTTGCTGCAATGATACAGATTTTGAATGCCATTGGGGCGCTATTCTTAGTGTATGCATTCAGGTATGGAAAAGCGATAATTATAAGCCCGTTGACCAATGCTGGTGGGCCTGTAATTACAATTATTATATCTCTTGCATTGTATAAAGTCATTCCGCCGTACATAAATATTGCAGGAATGGCCCTTGCTGTTTTTGCAGCTTTCCTTATGGCAGTTGAACCGGAAGAAGAGGTATCATGAAAACAATATCGAACAACAGAAGAGTTAGCAAGGTTGTTCTTTTATGCCTTGTTATATTGTTTACTATTCATGTTTACGCATCAGGCCAGCAAAAGAAAAGTTCGGGGCTGCCTGTAAGGAGTAGGGGACAACTGATTTTTGATGTGGATATTTGCCAGTATCAATTAAATGAAAATAAAACGCTGGTAGAAATTTCTTATTCTCTTAATCTTGCACAGTTAGCAGCAAAAAAATCTTCTGCTGATTCTAATGCAGTTCTGAATGTTACTATTATGCTTAATAATAATAGCAAAAAATCTTTAACAAAACTTCATGAAAGAAAAGTTGTTTCATTGTCAAATCTGCGGAAGAGAAAAGAGGGATACAATTTTATTGACATGAAGAGATTTGAATTAATGCCTCAGGCTGCTGCTATGGAATTGACTGTAGAAGACTCTGCTTCCGGTATGAGGGGCCGTGTCGTTTATCCCCTTAAAGTAAGAAAATTTGACGATTCTTTTTCCATGAGTGATCTCTTTTTTGTATCTCACGTGCAGAAGGCATCGGGTGAAAGTATTTTTAAAAAACACGGGGTATTTCTAATTCCGAATCCGTCAAGAATGTTTTATGTTTCGGATAAAGGGCCAAAAGTTTTTATTTATTATGAAGTTAATAACCTTGCGTACACTGCGAATTTCAAATCGTACTACCGGGTTGATTATTCTGTCTACGGGCTGGACGGTAAAGAAGTTCTGCCGCTGACATCTAAAATGGTTTTAAAATCAGCGTTAGCAGGGGCCAGAGTTGAGATTATACCAATTGACGGATTTGTAACCGGAGTATATAAGCTGGCTTTGAGTGTGACGGATGTTCAATCGTCAGAATCTAAAACAGAATACCGTTACTTCCAGGTTTTTAACAAAGATAATGAAAAAAACCTGATTTTACCAATGAGTGATCAGGATGTTGTGAAGTATCTTAATCAAATCAAATACATTGCAAGTGACACGGAATTAAAAATATTTAAAAAACTGAATTCCAGGGGAAAACAGCAATTCCTGCTAAATTTCTGGAAATCCAGGGATCCTGATCCTTCAACACCTGAGAATGAATTTATGGAAGAGCATTTCAGGCGTCTTGCTTATTGCAAAACGCATTTTCAGGGAGGTGTTAATTCTGATATGGGAAGAGTTTACATCCAGTATGGGCCTCCTGTTGATAAGCAGAGGGATTTTTCCAGTATTGAATATTCACAACCTGTTATAATCTGGACTTATGCTATTGACGGGCGGAGTGAATTTGTATTTGCTGACAGGTCCGGCGATGGTAAATATGTACTTGTCCATTCCACTTGCAGAGATGAGTATTCAAATCCTCATTGGATGGATGATTTAAGACAGGGAACAGGGAAAAAGTAGGATATTAATCCTGCAGAATGGGAGCGGCTGTAATGATTAAAAATAACTTATTTAAATTGTCTGTAGTTCTTTTTTCTGTTTTTATAATTTCAGGATGCAGCAGAAATAAATCCGAAGATTTTTTTCAGGGAGTGACAATTGCGCCGTCATACTCATACTATATGTCGGGCAGAACCGACAGGGTTAAAGGTTATGTAGTCAGAGTAAACGGAGCAGAAAAGCTGGAAAACCCCGGGCTGGTTTTTCTGGCAAGCGGTATTGATTATCAGGGTGAGGCGTACGTAATTGTAAATCGTACCAGATACGAGATCCCTCCTGTTAGCGGCACTGTAAGTAAAATCAATTCAGCTTCCGGATCTCATGGCAAGGCACAGTTTTATTCTGTTTCCACTGAAGATGATATTACAGGCAAGATTGTTATTCCTTTAAAAAAGAATACTGTACAGGACGGGATAAATGAAGTTGCCTTTTTTAAAGACGAGTCAAGTGACGGCTTTACAGTATTGGACGCACGAATTGAAGCAGTAAAGGCAGAGAGTTCTTATGTAGCAGGGCAGACATATCATTTGCTGGCAAGAGGAAGGCCTGCTTCCATCCGTGATTTTGATTTTGTTTATAATTACAAAAATAGTCACAAATGGACAGAGAAAGATATCCCGGAATGGGCACAGCGGGGCAAAGTTAATTTCTATCGTGCAGGTATAGATTATGATAACCTGGATCGAATGTTTGAAATGTTCAGAGAAGCTCATATAAACTTGGTGGCTGTAGGAATCCCAAGAGATAAAAACAGTAAAGATTATGAGAGAGTAGAATCATTTATAAAAAGATGCCATAAAAACAATATCAGAATAACAGCTTTTAATTCTCTCGGAGGTGTCAGTTTAAGAAACTTGTTGATGAATCCTAAGCTGGAAACCTGGATAGGCCATGATGAGTATGGCAATAAATTGTGGCGACAGCCGGGTAAAGTGTTTGCTGCTGATCTTGCAAATCAAAAATACTGCAATTACGAATTAAAATATGCAGGGCTGCAGATAGATACAGGTGTTGATGAACTCTATTATGATTACGCTCTTGGCAGCACAGGAGATGTCCTTAGGTTTTTTAAGAACGTTCGAAAAATTGCTGAGGTGAAAGGCAGAAATGTAACTATTTACGGCAATTGTAAAGGCAATGTGCTGGTTGATGAAGTATGTGATCTGACAAAGAGTGAAGGCACTACTGAAGCTGGTGTCAGGAACGGTAAATGGGTTCACAATATTCCTCAGGCAAGATTTTATTATGCAGTAGGAGAAGGGATCAAACCGTACCGCAGTAAATATGAAGGAGCTGATCCTGGAGTACCGAATCCCGGTGCATTTAATGTACAGGACGGAATGAAATGCGGATGGCAAAAGCCCATTGCAGAGGCTGCTGCTTTTCAGTCTCATTTTGCTATTGCAGAAGCAGGCGATAAACTTCTCAGCGGATGGGTTACAAAAGATAATCCCCTTGCCATGAGAATCTGGGACGAAATAAGTAAATACTATGCTTTTTTGTATGAGAACAGGTCACTTTATACTGATGTAAAGTGTGTAAGTAAAATAGGTATTTTGGCGCCGCCAAGGGTTCCGAGTTTTGAAGTTTCTCTAGCAAGAGAGAGTCTCTATAACGCTCTGTCAGAGATGAATATAATGTATGCTATTGTACTGCTCCACAGAATGGACAGTAATGTACTTGCAAAATACAAAGCTATTATCATTCCAAACTTACCATGGATTACAAAAGAACAGCTTAAGGTCATAGAAGATTATAAAAAGAACGGCGGTAACATTTATACAATAGGAAGCAGTAATGAGCTGCGCAGCCTGGCAGACATCTCCTCTGATTCTCAAATTTTTGGAAAGCTGCATAAGACATCTAAGAGAGAAAAACTGAGAAGAAAACTAGAGAAACTGGGAGGAAAACCATTAATCTCTATAAAGGGAGTTAATTACGTTGCAGCTAATATTGTCAGAAAGCGGGGAAAAGACCAGTACATTGTTCATTTTGTAAATTATAATAAGCCTCTTAAAAATGTTAAAGTCCGCATAAATCTTAATGGCCTTTCGAAAAAGCTGCACAAAAATGGTATACGACTTTTATCTCCTGATGTAGTACCGGGGGAATTAAAATCAGTTTCAATTAAAAATAATAGTCTGGAATTTATTCTGCCTGTTTTAAAAATATATGATGTGGTATCTATAAACTATATCGGTTTTCAAAGAAAGGAAATGTAAAATGCCGAAATTACAAAAAGCTTTATATTTTGCTGTTGCTTTAATTTTTTTGCCAGCAATGAGTCTGATATTTGCACAGAGCACATTAGAAAAACTTCCCCTGAAAAATTACAGGCCCCATTCAATTTATCAGATACCGAAAACAGAGATACAAAAAGCCAGGTACCCTGTTATTGATATGCATTCGCACCCATATGCTGAATCCAGGGAAGATATCTCAAAATGGGTAAAGACTATGGATGAGATGGGAATCGAGAAAACTGTAATTTTAACAATGGCAACAGGTGCAAAATTTGATTCCATCTATGCTGAATATGCAGGAAAATATCCCGGAAGATTTGAAGTGTGGTGTGGTTTTGATTATTCAGGTTATGATAAACCTGGATTCGGACCTGCAGCAGTAAAAGAGCTTGAACGTTGCGCCAAAGCAGGTGCAACAGGTGTAGGAGAACTTGGCGACAAGGGTAAGGGGCTTTTTTACTGTGATACAAAAGCCTGGGGAATGCATCTTGATGACCCGAGAATGGATCCTCTGCTGGAGAAATGTGCAGAGCTAAACGTTCCTGTCAGTATCCATGTTGCAGATCCTATATGGATGTATCAGCCTATGGACTCAACAAACGACGGATTGATGAATGCAGTAGAGTGGCGGCTTGATAATCAAAAGGATATCGTGGGGCATGATGGTATGATTGATATACTTGAGCGTGCAGTGAAACGTCATCCTAAAACTACTTTTATAGCATGCCATTTTGCAAACTGTTCTTACAATCTTAATAAACTCGGCGCACTGCTTGACAAATATCCCAATCTTTATGCTGATATTGGTGCCCGTTATGCAGAAACTGCTCCAATTCCGCGTTTCACCGCAGAATTCTACAAAAAGTATCAGAACAGGCTTTTATACGGCACTGATATGGGATTTGATGAAAATATGTACAGAATAACGTTCCGAATTTTGGAAAGCAGTGATGAGCATTTTTATGAGATGGAGCAATTCGGATATCACTGGGCATTATATGGGTTAGGCCTGAGCAGCAATATTCTCAAAAAAATTTACAGAAGTAATGCACTGAAAATTTTCAAACAGCAGAGAAGATGAGAGAGGAAATACTGTGAAATTAATTATTAAAAATATTTACCGACCAATGCTGGTCTTATTATTTTTACTGCTCTATTCAGAATGTTCCAGGACTACTGTTTTCAGTAATAAAGGCTGGAGCATAGTAGCGGATTCAAGTAATGAACATTTGATTGTAAAACAAAAAGATATTGGGATTGTTTTACAGGATGTTACGCTTAATCTTGAAAAAAACAACAGCCTTACTCCTCTGTCCGGCTGGACCATAAAAAAGAAAGACAGCCAGAAATTAATTATTAAGACAGAAAAACCTCAGGTTACTACCTGGGAGTTTATCATTACTGATGAGGGGATTAATATAAACTCTTCTACTGAAAATGTAATTGTAAAAGGTGTCGCTCCTGCTTCCGGAGGGAGAATTCCTGCAAGAGTAGCAAGCCAGGACAATGGCGTAATCTACACCTCTCTTGGCTTTGTTTCAGCTAAAAATATTTACTGTCTGTTTGATCGTAAGACTGATACTATGATTCAATTCCCTGAAAAAAGCGATCTGCAACGTAATGCTTCTGATGAACAGCTTATGGATGTGGTTTTTCCATTAAGGGATAGTTTGGGGGATGAAGGAAGAACCCGCCGGGGAGTTAAAATTATTCCCAGTGCGGAGATTTCTCTTATTCAAAATTATTACACAGATGAGCTTGGTTTAAAACATTATGAACCCTACTGGCCTCAGAATGAGGGGGCGCACAAGTTTAAAACAGCTCCAACCGGGTGGCTTTCATGGTACTGCTACTATATGCCTGCAAATCAGGAAGATATGGTAAAAGATACAGATGCTCTTGCAGAAGATTTAAAGAAATATGGATTGGAGTATGTACAGCTTGATGCAACATTCACAAGAGGTAAAAATAGTAACTGGCTGGAATGGGATAAAGAAAAATATCCTAAAGGCGGCAAATGGCTGATGCAGTATGTAAAAAGCAAGGGATTAAAACCGGGGTTATGGGTAAATATTTACGGAGCAAATTATGATCATCCGGCTTTTGGAGATCAATTCCCGGATGGTAAATATCCGGAAAACTGGTTTCTTCACGATAAGAACGGTAATCTTATCGGAGCTTGCTGCACTGCTGATTCTACAGTTGTAAAGCTTGATTATTCAAATCCTCAGGTTATTAAAAAACACCTGATACCTCTGTTTAAAACATTAGTAAATGACTGGGGGATAGAGTACCTGAAAGATGCAGGGCATGCTGAATGGCAGTGGACATATGAGGAAAACAGGTCAAGAGTTTACAACCCTTCTCTCGAAGGAAGGGATTTATACTGGGAAGCTCAGAAAGCAGTCAGAAATATAATGGGGCCTGAAAACTGGATAATGGGTTGTGATGCGGAAGGCGGCGCTGATTTTTATTCTCTTGGATTCGGGCTCTTTGACAGCGCATTTAACATACTTGATGATGTTTACAACGTTTGGGAGCAGTATATCTGGGCTCCTGCAATGGGAACAAAAATGCATCTTGCTTCCATGTTCAGTGCAAATTATCTGAATGACATTGTATTTTATAATGATCCTGATGCTACAATGATTCGTCCGCCTCTTACAATGGATGAAGCAATAAACAATGTAACTTCAATTTCATTAACCGGCCAGTCTTATATGATAAGTGATTTTATGTCTCAGCCCTCAGAGAAGAGGATTGAAGTGTTAAAGAAAAATATGCTCTGGGGGAAAGAATTCCCCGAATTAATAAAAAAACTTTCTTCTGACAGGCTTAAACTTTATAAAAAAACAATGCCCGCAATGAATATCACTCCCATTGATCTGTATCCGTTCAGGGCAAAGGCAGAGTATGCTCCTTTGCCGGAGAGTTATCCCAAGACAGATAACTTTCCGAGAGCACTGGACTTAAAGGTTAATAAAGAATCTGGAGTATATGATGTAGTTGCGGTTTACAACTGGTCTGATAAAGAGTCTTATGAGAAAATTGGTTTTAAAAAAGATTTGGGCCTTGATAACAAAAAGAGTTATCTAATATTTGATTTCTGGAACAAAAAATTGATTGGAATTGTAAGAAATGAATTTCAAGTACTTGTGGCTCCACACGGGACAAGAGTGTTAATTATCAGGGCATCGGACGGCAGGCCTCAGCTTTTAACTAGTTCCCGCCACATTACGAGTTCGTACAGTATTAAAGCGCTTTCCTGGGATCCAGACGGAAATATTTTAAGCGGTACCTCAAAAGTAGTGCCGGATGACTCATATTCCATATTTATTTATGTGCCGAAGAGTATAGTATTATCAAATATCAAAACAAACGCTGTCACTATTTCAAATAATATGAATTCTAACCGTGTGCTAAAATTAAATTTACGAAGTAAAAATGAGATTGTTAAATGGGCATTGAAATTTAATAAAATAGATAAGTGAAAAGAAATTTTATGGAATGGTATCAATGATTTAAAAACAAAGGAGAAGGAGGTGAAATTCAAATCAAGCTAATTTGTTGGGAAAGGGTGGTGCGGATAGGTTGGAGAGGTTTATTTTAGGTGAAGGAGGAGTTAAAATGATGCAGAAAAAATGCATGCGTACCCTGTTTGTTCTCCTGATATTTTCAGTAATAATTTTTGCAGGGAACAGCTGGGCTCAATTTAACGGTAAGATAAGAGGCAGGGTGTTCGATGAGAAAACCAACGAACCGCTTGCAGGTGCCAATGTAGTGGTGGAAGGCACATATCTCGGCGGTGCAGCAGACAAAGACGGGTATTATTTTATTTTGAATATTTCCCCTGGGATATACACCGTAAAAGTAAGTATGATGGGGTATAATAAAATCAGGGAAGTTGGCGTTAAGGTTAACATCAACCAGACTACAACTCTTAATTTTGCCATGAGCAAAGAAGCAGTAAAAGGCGAGACTGTGACTATTACAGCAAAAAGGCCTGTAGTCCAGTTAGATGTATCATCAAGCCAGAAGATTGTAACAGATGAAACAATAGAACAGCTTCCTCTTGATAACTTGGAAGAAGTGCTTGCTTCTCAAAACGGAATTAATCTCAGAGCATCGCAGGATGGAAGCGGGCTGGTTGTAAGAGGCGGTGAAATTAACGAAACAGACATTGTTGTTGACGGCCTTTCTACAAGAAATGAGAGAACACAGCAGCCGACAACTGCATTGAGTATGACAGCGATTAAGGAAATTGAAATCTTAACTGGAGGTTTCAATGCTGAATTCGGGAATGTCCGTTCAGGAATGATTTCTGTATCAACGCGGGAGGGAAGCCTTGACCGCTACTCATTAAATGTTGATACCAGAATGAGCCCGCCTGCAAGGAAGCATTTTGGGCCGAGCCCTTTCAGCACTGACGGGCCTTTCTGGCAGGTCTATGCAGGAAAAGATGCTTTTACCGGTGTATCCGAGGATATGGTAAAAAACGGCAAATATCCATTCACTTTTATTGGATGGAACGAAGTAGCCCGCCAATTCCTTGCTGACCCTGATCCAAGTAATGATATGACACCTCAGGATTTACTGGAAGTCTGGAAATGGCAGCATAGAATTCGTACATATGCAGATAAGCCGGATTATATTTTTGACGGATCATTCAGCGGCAGGATTCCGTTTACGCCTGTTGCTTTTATGGTTTCACAAAGATATGAAAATCTCCAGTTGGTATATCCATTCAGCAGGAATAATTCTATTGCCAGTACAACATTGCTTAAGTTAACAACTCATTTAACGTCTAATATGAAGTTGTCTTTCAATAATGCATTTGTTCTTACGCATGGTGTAAGCGGATCTATATATGATGATACTAATGGTATGATTACAGGAACCCGCGAGGGGACGGAATACGCACGTGATGCACTTTACTGGCGTTATATGTGGCATAATGCAAATTATAATCCAATTGAGACTATGCAGTACACAGGCGGCTTGGCATTAAACCATGTTCTGAGTGCAAAAACGTACTATGATGTAAGACTGGACTTTACAACTTATAAAACTAAGCAGGAACCTATAGCACTGAGGGATACAACCGGTATTAAGCAGATTGGGAATAAACTCTATGATGAAGCACCATGGGGGTATGTAGGCAGCAAGATAGGATCTATTATAGAAAAATATGATATCCTCGGTGATTTTTTAATGTCCGGAGGAGGCAGAGGACAGGATCACTCAACCTATTGGGGTGCTACTTTGAGAGCTGATCTGGTATCTCAAGTTGATAAACACAACCAGATAAAAACAGGATTTACTCTCGGTTATACCATGCTTCACGAAAGGCGCGAGATCAACCATGGTTATACAACACAGCCTTACACAGAAGCTCCGTGGAAATGGTGGTATTACGACAAGTCTCCTGTAAAACTGGGAGCATATGTTCAGGATAAGCTGGAGTTTCAGGGAATGATTGCAAATATAGGAGTCAGGTTGGATTACTTAATGCCTGGTACCAGTCCTTACAATCTGAACTCTGCATTTATTTTTGCAAATTTACCTTATACTCTGGAGAATTATCGTGCAAATGGCAACAGTTTTTCCAATCTGACAACATCTGATAGAACTTATAAACTGTACATAAGCCCGCGTCTCGGTATTTCTCATCCTGTAACAAGTACAAGTAAAATATTTTTCAATTACGGCCATTTTTATCAACCCCCAATTTATGAACGGCTTTATACTGTAAAACCGGAATCGCGCAGTGCTGTAGTTCCGAACCTCGGTGTGGAATGGCCAAGAACCGTATCGTACGAGATAGGATTTGAACAGAGTATTGCCAATGATTTTCTTCTTCACTTCCTGGGCTACTACAAGGATGTATCTGATCAGCTTTCAAGCCAGGATATTATTTCAATAGATTCCGAGAATGAGGTTCATACCTGGGCAAATAACAGCTATGCAGATATTCGGGGACTTGAACTGAAGATGGAAAAACGTGTCGGCAAATGGTGGTATGGATGGGTTGCTCTTGAATACATGGTTAAGAGTACAGGTTATACAGGATTGGCGCAGATATATGAAGACAAGCAATTGGCTAATCAGGAGCGTGAACGAACCAACCAGGTCAGAGGATGGCCGGTGCCTTCTGTAACAGCAAATTTGAATTTTAGAACACCTGCCAAATTCGGGCCCAGAATTTTTGGTGTAAATGTTCTGGGTAATTGGAGGCTTAATGTACTGCAGGATTGGTCAGGCGGCGGAAAAACACTCCTTAATCCGGAAGCGTTACTCAGTGAGCAGCATTACGCCAAAGAGATAGACTGGTGGAATACGGATTTACTCATAGAAAAAAGAATACAAGTAGGGCTTACAAGATTTGCATTCTTTATGCAGGTGAAAAACCTGTTCAATTTCAGAGGATTCCCAAGTCCGCTCTACTGGAACAAGTATATAGATTCCCTTCATTTACCATGGGAAGCAGGAGATCAAAAGGGTAATGATAAAATTGGTGAGTGGAATAAAGATTATATAGATTTAGGCTGGAACACCTGGGCGCATTTTATCAATCCGAGAGATATTTATTTTGGTATCAAGCTTCAATTTTAAGATGTACCGGCTTTCAAGTCTATTACGGAAAAAGGAGGAATAAACTTATGAAGTTTATCAAATCTAAAAAATGTACTGCTTTTATAGCTGTATATCTCCTTGCTGTTGCTTTTCTTTTTTGGGCGGCTCCGGTTAGCGCTCAATCAAGGACACATAATCTGGGAGATTACAAGCTGAGAATAGATGCCAGTGATGAAGTCAACACAAATGATGTTGACCCGACAGGCGTATGGCCGCAAGGTTATTTCAGGTATGCCACAGTAGTATTTTACAATGGAGGCCATGTTGTCGGAGAATGGATAGATTCTACAGGCACAAAGCATTCAAAGGAAAATTTTATCAGTCCTGTTTCTTATATTCAGACAGCACCCTACGGGATAAAAGAGTATCGTAAATACGAACCGCCTGAGGTCTGGGTGTACAGTGAAGGAAAACCGCAGCTTTCTTCGAGGCGTTTTAACGGTGTTGTGGATCCTACTATTCCATCTGACGAGATGATAGAGCTTAGATATAAGGCTGCACCGGGGTTTGATGTATTGAAGCGGTCATATTCTTTTTCAAATCCGAATCATGATGATTATGTGATTCAATATGTTCGTTATCTCTGTACATTTGACTGGGACCAGGATGATCAGGTTGATACTGATCCCACTCAGACATTAAAGAATGTTTATTTGATTCTCGGTTACTCTTTTCAGACTGCTGAGGGTACGTATATAACTTATTCACAATGGTATGAAGAGGCTAAAGACGACTGGGCATCATATGAAGCTTATTCTCCAAGCCTTGTTAACGGAGGAAGAAAATTACAGATATCTTATGGATGGGACGGTGATCATCCTGATATTACAGAGTTTGAGGAGGGTGGAAAAGAATTTGATGATACAGGCGATCCTCGTTTTGCTGTAGGTGAAGAGGGCGCAACTCCAATGCCTTCGGGTGAATTTATTTCATCAGCCTATGCAGGTTTTGCAGCATTACATGTAGATAAATCGGTAAGTGACCATGCAGATGATGTTGCTCAGCCGGTTTCTATTATTGCAAATATGAGTATTTACAATGTCTGGGATACTGATTTTCCTGGGTTTGCAACAGTATGGGATTGGGCTGCTTCAGGCACAAAACAGACAGTTGAGGATCAGTCCGGCTGGCCGGATGATGCTTCTGCACAGGAAGATGAATTCCCGTTTCAGGCGTTCGGCCCTTATGATTTCGCAAAAGGTGATTCGGTTGTTATTGTATATGCGGTCGGTGCAAACGGGATTTCACGTGCAATGGCTGTACAAAAAGGCCTGGAATGGCGTGACTGGTACAGAGGTGTTACAGGTGCAACATTTGATGATGCAGCAAAGAATGCACTGCTTGCCACAGGTAAAGATTCTCTGTTCCAAACTATGGATAGGGCTCTCTGGGTATGGAACAGAGGCCTTGATATACCTGACCCGCTTCCTGCTCCTGACCTTACAGTAACATCAGGCCCTAATAAAATAACTTTAGAGTGGGAAGACCTTTCAGCTGTGGGAGATGCTGATACTGGAGTGCCTGATCTTGATCATTATAATATTTATCGCAAGAAAGGAAAATTTCTATGCGATACTTACGATGAATTAAGGGCTGATGGGCAGCATATTGCATGGGAGATGATTGCCACTGTACCAAAAACACAGACTACATATGTTGATACTACTGTTGTAAGAGGAGAACCGTATCATTATGCTGTTACAGCTGTGGATAATGGTTCACAGAATACAGACGGGCTTATTCCCGGGCAGAAATTAGAGAGTTCAAAATATGCGAACCGTTCCGAGATTGCAGCTTACGCATTTCAACCCGGGAAAGCAGATGCAAAATCTGTCCGAATTGTTCCGAATCCCTATATAGTCAGGGCTGGTGAATACAATTTTACAGGGAATGACGATAAACTCCTATTTGTGAATTTACCATCTTACTGCACACTGCGTATTTTTACTGTAACAGGCGATTTAATTAAAACCATTGAACATACCAGCGGAAGTGCTGATGAAAGTTGGGATCAGGTAACTGAATCAAACCAATTGATTGCAAGCGGTGTGTATCTTCTTCAGGTGGATAATGCGCAGGATATCAATAATAACCCTGTTCCCGGAGCTATCGAAAAATTTGTTGTTGTCAGATAATTAAAAAATTATTCTGACTATGACCGTTAGCATCCAGAACAGTTTTAGGAGGCAAGAAGATGAATAAAATAAAACTTCGTATTGTACCAATCCTGATGATAACCTTTATGTTTGTTTTACAGGTTCATGGGGGCGGTGTTAAAAAAATAGCCCAGACAGGAATGAAGTGGCTCAGTATACCTGTTGGTGCGAGAGGCAGCGCTATGGGAGGTGCTTTTACAGCAGTTGCCAATGATGCAAGTGCCATATTCTGGAATCCGGCAGGTATTGCATTTACTGAAGGCGGGCACATCTTTTTCAATCAGACTAAGTGGATTGGCGATATTAATGTTAATGACGGTGCAGTATGCTACAATGCAGGAAAGTATGGAATATTCGGAGCCAGTATAGCTACAGTGGACTGGGGTACATTTCATGGTACTCGCAGAACTGTAACAGGTTCAGGATATGAGGAGACAGGCGATTTTTCTCCTGAAGACTGGGCTGCTGGTTTTGCCTATGCTTTGCGTGTATCTGACAAGTTTGCTTTTGGCGGACAGGTTAAGTATGTACATGAACACCTTGGCGATACTTATGAAGGCAGCATGGATGACCCTACAAAGTATGTTGGCCAAATGGATGTCTTTGCTTTTGATTTTGGTACTCTCTACTATACAGGGTTTAAAGATCTGAGATTCGGTATGACTCTCCAAAATTTTTCACAGGAGAGAAATTATCGTGCTGAGTTTTTCCCGCTTCCATTGACATTCAAATTCGGAATGGCTATGGATATAACTCAGTTGTGGACAGAGCAATCTGAAAATAAAATTACTTTAAGCGTTGACGCACTTCATCCCCGAGATTATACTGAGCGTATGCATTTTGGGTTTGAGTATAGTTTTAAGAATATGGTTTTTCTCAGGGGCGGATATAAAACAAATTATGATGAAGAAGATATTTCGTTCGGAGGCGGACTGAAATTAAAAGTCAGTAATATGCTGATCGAGTTTGACTACGCTTATCTTAAGTTTGAGCATTTTGATGCTGTTCAAATGTTTTCGTTCGATTTTAAATTCTAAACATTGTAATTTGTTAAATATTTTGGAGGATTAAATAATGAAAATTAAATACCTCTTGAGGATTGCGGGCCTTCCCATTCTTGCCGGTCTGTTGGCTTTTGCATGTCAGGCTCCGGATCAGCCGACATACGGGCCGGGAAATCCTGACCCGAATCCAACAGGTTTAGCTTCAGCAAAAGTAACAACTGTTACTCCAACTGAGGGATATCTTAAAGAAGTTGTGACTATTCAGGGCACAGGATTTGATACAATACCTGATTATAATCTGGTAACTTTCGGGAAAAAAGTTGGTACTGTTATTTCTGCGACAACTACTGAGCTGAAGGTTGAAACACCTAATATTGCAGGAGAAACAGTTAAGGGAAAAGTGGCTGTGAAAGGTTCAGAATTCTGGAGTAACGAATTCGATTTTACTTTCAAAGAAGCAGTCAATATGGTTGCAGATGATATTAACTGGCCAATGGGTGTTGAAGCTGATGGTTCGGGTAATGTATATGTAGGATCTGCAAATGATGAAGTTATCTACAAAATTGCCCCTGACGGAACAGAAACTGAATTTGCGGAACTTCCCATAAACGGCTCAATTGGTTGGGGCCCAGGGAACCTGCTTTACGCGTGTGAGCAATGGGAAGGAAAAATTGTGCGAATTTCAGCAGACGGCAGTACTGTTGACGATTATGTTACAGATTTATCAGCACCTATTGATTTTGACTGGGATCAGAACGGTAACATGTACATTGTGGAAAATGATGCAGGAATAGCGATGTATGATGGCCAGTCAGTCACAATGGTAGCAGAAATGGGAGACAGCCCCAAATGTTGCCGTGTATTTGGTAATTATCTCTATGTGACAGAGGTATGGGGGGGCAAGATATGGCGTTTCCCAATTATTGATAGTGGACTCGGTGACGGAGAGATTATCCTGGAAGGGGATTCACCTTTAGGGCTGGAGTTTGATAAGGACGGAACCATGTACTATACTGAAGCATGGGAGACAAGTCTGTACAGCGTTAAACAGGACGGCTCTACTGAAACACTTTTTGAAGAGCAGTTAATGAC